>JALUBW010000226.1:1245-8023 GCA_027044735.1 Anaerolineales bacterium | reverse complement strand
CTTTGGAAAGCGGCGGCAAGTCGCCGTAGGGCGACTTTGCAAACGGTGGGTGCAGTTTCAACTGCCGCTGTTTACGCCTCAAAAGCGGCGCTGGAGCACGCTAAAAAACGGGCGCACTGCCGTGCGCCCCTACAGCAAAAAAAATCGTGGCGGTGTCATTGCAAGCCCCGTAGGGGCGAAGCAATCCCCTTTTTGGCCGTCAGGAGACTGCTTCAGCGGCTCCGCAGCCTTGCAGTGACACGCCCACAAAGAATTTTAGGATAGGCTCTAAGCCACGCCAAAAGCCAAGGAGGCGCGCCCGCTACTTCTTCTCCACCCAAATCTGAATATAAATCGGGTCGCCAAAAGGCTTGCCAGAAGGGTCAAACGCCTGCCATGTGCTCAGGTAAGGGCCGGGCTTTTTGGGTGCGATGAAGCGTATGCGGATCACCGCCTCTGTACCGGAGCGGGCGGGGTAAAGCGCTTGCTCATCGCCGTTGGCAGCCGAGAGGTTGCCGCCAATGCGGCGCAAGCGATAGCGGCCATCCCAGTTGCAAGTGCCGCTGTTTTTGACCTTCCATTGCTTATCAATCACACTACCGGCGGGAACTTTACTGCCATCCGGATAGGTCAAATCGGCGACGAAGGTGAGGTTGTTTACGCACGAAACGGTTGGCTTGTGGATGGGCTTCCGGCGGGGCGAGGCAGTCGTAGCGGTGGAATGGGAGCATTGAGGCAAATGCGCGCTCACCGTAGGCGGCACAAACACGTCCCCCGAGGTGCGGCTTTGCCCACAAGCGCCCAAAACCACCGCCGAGGCAAACACAAGCACCCAAACAAGCCGCCCAAGCCTCATGCCTCCTCTCCTTTGCGAGCGGAAGCCCACCCCCAAAGCGCCCAAGGCAACATGGCAAACGCTCCAGCCAACGCAGGGCCGCTCAGGCCATTCTGCAACGCCGCCCAAATGGTGGTAAAGCCCATCACGGCGTAAAGCAACACCGGCTGAAGGGAAAGGGCGTTGCCGCGCCGGGGCTTCCATTGCCCAACCGCCTCAAACAAAGCCAAAATCAAAAACACCGTCAGCCACCAACCGGCAAAGTTGTGTAGGGGGACTCCGAAAAAGCCGCCGCCCCTCTCCCAAACCCAATAACCACGCTTGACCATAAAAGGGTCTAAAGCCAAATCCCAAGCGGTAACGGCAAAAGCGCCAACCGCGGCCACGACGGCTTTTTGCAAAGCGCCGCGCTTCGGAACGATGCGCCGCGCCATCGCCCACCCCGGATACACCATCACAAACCAAGCCAGCGGTATCAAAACGGGCACAAGCCCAAACACCCTAAAACCGAGTTTTGGCGTGTAATGGTATGCCCCGTAAACCAAGCCGGTGCGCACGCCAAGGGTCTCCATCCCGAGCGAAATGGCAAAGGAAATGCCGAAGAAAAGCGCGGCCGCCCAGCCGCCGAGCGAAGCCACGGCGTGCAAAAGCGCCGTCCCCCAAGCGATGAGGGTGAGCACCGGCAAGCCGGTAGCGCGCCAGCCGTGAGGAAGCACGCCCGAAAGCAACCCGGCGGCCACGAGAAAATACAGCAAAAACAACGCCCAAATGAGCGCGTTCAAAAGAGCGGCTTCAGTTTTCTTTCTCTTGCCCAAGCCCGTACACTCCTGCCTTGAGCACCTTGAGCGAGAGCAGAGCACACTTGAGGCGGACTGGGCCAAGCGTTATACCCAAAATTTCAAGCAAATCGTCTTTGGAAATTTGCTTGACCTCCTCAACCGGCTTGCCGATAACTTCATCAAGCAAAAGGTCAGCAGAAGCCTGCGAAATGGCACAACCCTGCCCATCAAAACGGGCATCAACCACGCGGCCGTCCTGCACTTTGAGTTCAATGCGTATGTGGTCGCCACAGGTAGGGTTGTCGTCCTCGTAGGCAATATCGTAATCCTCAAGGTGACCGCGATGGCGCGGGGCTTTGTAGCGGTCTAAAATTTGTTCGCGATAAAGGTCTTCCATAAATTACCTCCTGACACCGGAACACATGACACTGAAGCACATGACACTGAAGCACATGACACCGGAGCACTCTTACCCAAACTTTTCCTTCACTTTGTAAAGCGCGGCGATAAGGCGATCGGCTTCGTCTGGGGTGTTGTAGATGTAGAAACTGGCGCGCGCGGTGGCGGTTACGCCAAACTTGGTGTGAAGCGGCTGGGCGCAGTGGTGGCCGGCGCGCACCGCAACCCCGTAGTAATCCAGTACCTGAGAAACATCATGGGCATGGATGCCGTCCATCCAGAAAGAGAAGACCGCGCCGCGGCGCGCAAGCGTTGTGCCGAGCACGTGCAAGCCGGGCACTTCTTGCAAACGCGGCAACACATACTTCGCCAAAGCCTGCTCGTAAGCATGGATTTTTTCCATGCCAATGGAGCGCAAATAGTCCACCGCCGCGCCCAGCGCCACCGCCTCGGCAATCGGCGGCGTACCGGCCTCAAACTTGTAGGGAATATCGTTGGCGGCAAATTCGCGCAACTTCACCCAACGGATCATGTCACCGCCGCCGAGGAAAGGCGGCATTGCCTCCAACAGGTCGCGGCGGGCATAGAGCACGCCCACGCCCGTGGGGCCGAGCATTTTATGGGATGAAAAGCCGAGGAAATCAGCGCCCAATTCCTGCACATTCACAGGGGCGTGGGGCACAAGTTGCGCGCCATCCACCAACACCAGCGCACCAGCATCGTGGGCGGCGCGGGCTATTGACTTCACATCCGGCTGAAACCCCGTCACATTGGACATGCCGCTCACAGCAACCAATTTCGGCCCCAAAGCCAACAAATCGGGCAGGGCTTCCATATCCAAAGCGCCATCGGGCGTCACCGGCACAAATTCCAGCCGTATGCCGCGCTCGGCGGCTAACATCTGCCACGGCACGAGGTTTGCGTGATGTTCCAGTTCAGTGAGCAAAACAGTGTCGCCTTCCTTCAAGTTAGCCCGCCCCCACGAATAAGCGACAAGGTTGATCGCCTCAGTAGCATTGCGGACGAAAACAATTTCTTCGGGTGAAGAAGCGCCGATGAAATCGGCGACTTTGGCGCGCGCCTCTTCGTAAGCCGCGGTGGCCTCTTCAGCCAAAGTGTAGATGCCGCGGTGCACATTGGCATTGTGAGTGCGGTAGAAATTTGTTAGCACATCCAGCACTTGCTTGGGCTTTTGGCTGGTTGCCGTTGAATCAAGGTAAACCAGCGGAACGCCCGGGCGGACTTCCCGCCCCAGCACTGGGAAATCGGCACGAATACGGGAAACATCAAGGATGGATAGACAGTCAGGCTCGCTCATGGGAAAACCTCCGATTAGGTTTTGCTTTTGGCGCGTTTATTGTAGCACGTTTGAGGCAATCCAGCAGCCGCGGCGGGGGGAAGGGGAGCACTAAAGATGTGTTGAAGCAGGTGCTCACAAGTGTAGAAGCCTTATCCAGCCCTCACCCCACTTTGGCTCGCTGCGCTCGCCGTTTCTCCCCTCTCCCACTGGGAGAGGGGAGAAAGCCGCCGTTAGGCGGCTTGAGGGGTGAGGGCAAAGCAAGGCGTTTCTCAACAACCTTTTAGTGCTCCCAAGCAACTCCAGCCTCCAAACCCATCCACCGGTTTGGGGTACAATTGAGAAACCCGCGCTTTAGCGCCCCCAAACCCGCAAAAAGCCCTCCGAATTTTGGAGTTGTTATGTACCGCTTTCGCTGGCAACACCTATTGTTGATAATTTTCTTCACCGCGTGGCTGGGCGGCTGCAACCCTGCGCCCGCCCCCACCACCGCGCCTGCGAAATCCCCATCGCTGCCCTCACCGCAGGTGATCACCACCCACGTACCCGACCCAAAAGCGGTGGCCGAGGCTTACCTTCAAGCATGGCAGAAGAACGACTACCCAACCATGTACGGCTTGCTCACCTCGGTCAGCAAAGATGCCATCAGCGAGAAAAAATTTGCCGAATACTACGAAGACATCGCCGAAAACGCCGCCCTGCAGGGCGTGGATTACGCTATCAAATCTTCGCTGGTCAAGCCGCACACCGCGCAGGTCGCCTATTCTGTAACCTTGCACAGCGCGGTCGTGAACGACATCACTCGCGATACCGTGATGAACCTCAGTTTAGAGAAGGGAGCGTGGCGCATCCAATGGGATGAAGCCCTAATTTTGCCCGAACTGCACGGCGGCTACAAACTCGCCATAGATTTGCAAGTGCCCGCCCGCGGGGAAATTTTAGACCAAGACGGCAAAGTAATCGCCACGCAAACCCAAGCCCTCTCAATTGGGCTTTTCCCAGCCCAGTTGGACAAAGAAAAGGCTGACAAACTGATAAACCTGCTGTGGCGCGTCACGGGACTTAGTCCATCGGCAATCCGTGCAAAAATCAACAACGCTCCATCGGGCTGGTATGTGCCCATCGCCGAAGTTTCCGCCGATGTAGCCGACAAATACTACAAAGCCCTTGCGGGCTATTCGGGCATTGTGCTCCGCCGCTACAGCGGGCGCTTTTACTACCACGAAGGCGTCTCTCCGCACGGTGTTGGCTATGTCAGCGCCCTCCAGCCCGACGAAGTGGCCGAATACCGCCGCAAAGGCTACCGGCTTGACCAAAAAATAGGGCGAATGGGCATTGAACGCTGGGGCGAAAAATACCTTGCCGGTAAAAACGGCGGCAGGCTCTACGTGGTGGACTCCAAAGGCAACATCGTGAGCCAACTCGCCGCGGGCGAGAGCAAACCCGCCGACACGATTTACACAACCATTGACCGCAAACTGCAAATTCAGGCGCAAGAAGCCATCAGCGGCTTTGTGGGCGCGGTGGTGGTGCTTGAACGCGACACCGGCCGCGTGCTCGCTTTGGTTTCCTCCCCCGGATTTGACCCAAACGCCTTTGAATCGGAAAACTTCAACAGCGCAGCGCTCTTGCAACAACTCAACAACCCCGCCAAACCCCTGCTGAACCGCGCCACCCACGGCCTTTACCCACCCGGCTCAATTTTCAAAATTATCACCATGGCGGCGGCGCTGGAAAGCGGGCGCTTCAAAGAAGATACGATTTACAACTGCGGCTACAAATTCACCGAAATCCCCGGTCTGACGCTTCACGACTGGACTTACGACCACGGCTTTCCGCCGAGCGGCAAACTCAACCTACCCGAAGGCTTGATGCGCTCGTGCAACCCCTACTTTTGGCACATCGGGCTTGACCTCTACAAAAACTACAAATACAACGCCGTGGCGCAGATGGCGCGCGGCTTTGGGCTTGGCTCGCCCACGGGCATAGAAATCGGCGATGAGGCAGGGCAAATCACCGACCCGACCAACGAGCGCGAGGCCGTCCAGCAGGCGATTGGGCAGGGCACAACCTTGGTGACGCCGCTCCAAGTTGCCGATTATGTGGCCGCGGTGGGCAACGGCGGCACGCTGTACGTGCCCCACATCGTTGAGAAAGTGGTTTCGCCCGACGGCAAAGAGATTTACCAATTCAAGCCCGAAGTGCGCGGCAAACTGCCCGTCAGCCCCAAAAACCTCGCCATCATCCGCAAAGGGATGGGGCTGGTGGTTTCAAGCCCGCGCGGCACGGCTTATTGGCGCTTCATCAACTTCGGCATACCGATTTACGGCAAAACCGGCACAGCAAGCACCGCCGCCGGAAAGCCCCACGCGTGGTTTACAGCATTTACCGACGCCCAAAAAGAAGATAAACCCGACATCGCGGTCGCCGTGGTGGTGGAATACGGCGGCGAAGGGGCAGACGTCGCCGCGCCGATTGTGCGCCGCGTGATTGAAGATTACTTCTACGGGCGGCCGTTAGCCCTTTACCCGTGGGAAGCCCAAATCGGCGTTACCGCCACGCCCAAGCCCACCGGCACGCCGCCAACGGAAACCCCAAAGCCATGAGCAACGCTAAAAACACCGCCGAAAACCTGCCCCGCGGGCTGGTAATCCGCTCGCAGTCGGGCTTTTACACCGTCCACACCGAGGAAGGCGACGAAATCGTCTGCCGCCTGCGGGGGAAACTGAAGCGCGGCCCGCGCCGCGGCGACCTTGTAGCCGTGGGCGACTGGGTGCGCTTCCGCCGCCTGCCCGACGGCACCGGCTTGATTGAGGCAATTGAGCCGCGCACGCGCAAACTTTCGCGCATGGCGCCCACCCCGCGCGGCGAATACGAACAAATCATCATCGCCAACCCCGACCAAGCCGTCTTCGTCTTCGCCTGCGCCCAGCCCGACCCCCGCCTGCGGATGCTTGACCGTTTCCTCGTCATCAGCGAAAAGCAAGAAATCCCCGCGCTCATCGTCGCCAACAAAATGGACTTGGTGGGCAAAGAAAAAGCCAAAGAAATCTTCGGGCATTACGAAACCATTGGCTATCCGGTGGTTTACACCTCGGTCGTCACGGGGGAAGGGGTGGACGAATTGCGCGAGCGGCTTACCGGCAAAGTTTCGGTGTTTGCCGGCCCGTCGGGGGTCGGCAAATCCAGCCTGCTGAACGCAATTCAACCCGGCTTGGGGCTGGCGGTGCGCGAAATCAGCAAAGCCACCGGCAAAGGCAGGCACACCACCGTCGTGCGGCAAATGTTCCCACTGGAAGGCGGCGGATGGGTTGCCGACACCCCCGGCCTCAAAGCCCTTTCGCTCTGGGATATTGAGCCTGAGGAATTGGACGGCTATTTCCCCGAATTTCGCGATTTGGTACCCCTTTGCCGCTTTAGCGATTGCACACACACCCACGAGCCCGGATGCGCCATCCGCCAAGCCGTAGCCGAGGGCAAAATTCACCC
>JALUBW010000226.1:0-1145 GCA_027044735.1 Anaerolineales bacterium | reverse complement strand
ACTGGCATCTTGCCGCGGCTTACGGCTTGCCCACCACGCTTTTGCGCCACGTGGAGTCGTTGTTGGAAGACGTGCCGCAGCACCGCGACCCCGCGCGCTACGAAGTCCCCGAAGTTTACCGCCGCCTGCAGGCGCTCACCCATGCTGCCAGCCTCGGCCTGCTCAGCGGCGTTGGGCTTCCGCTCATCTTTCACTCGCAGGTTATCGGCGTAATTTTCATTTTCCGCAGTTATCAGGGCGAATTTTCGCCGAGCGACCGCTTGGTGCTCCAAAGTTTTGCCGACCAAGCGGCAATTGCCGTGCGGAACGCGCGCCTTTATGAGCAACTGCGCCACGAAAAGCAAAGGCTTGAAGCCCTAATGGATGCCGTTGCTGACGGCATGTTCATCCTTTCCCCCACAAATGTGATTGAGAGGTGCAATCCGGCGTTTGCGCGGATGCTGGGGTTGCCGCGCGATAAAATTTGCGGCAAGCCGCACGATGAAATCATCCGCTGGGAACGGGTTGAGCACGGGATGCCGCTTGATGTTGCCCAAGCAGACGGCTGGCCGATCAACTCGCGCGCCACGCTCTACGTGCAGGGCGACCTGAAGCGCCCTAATGCCCCGCCGCTGCCGGTCGGCATAAGTTACGCCCCGCTGATCGCCCCCGAAGGGCAATTGCTCAACATCATCGCCACCGCCCGCGATATCACCCTTTTCCGCGAAGCCGACGAACTCAAATCCACCTTCATCTCCATTGTCAGCCATGAACTCAAAACCCCGATCGCGCTCATCAAGGGCTATGTGAGCACCCTGCGCCGCGAAGACGCCCGCTGGGACCCCGAAATCGTCCAAGAAAGCCTTGCCGTGATTGAGGAAGAAGCCGACCACCTCGCCGAACTGGTGGAGACGCTGTTGGAGGCTTCGCGCTTGCAGGCGGGCGGGCTGGAACTGCACCTTTCGGAAGTTTCGCTCCGGCCGATTGTGCAAAGGCTAGTTGACCGTTTCGCCGTTTCCGCACCCGACCACAAGTTTGTGGTGCGCGTGCCCGAAAATTTGCCGAATGTGCTCGCCGATGAGCAGCGGATTGAGCAGGTGATTTCCAATTTGCTTTCCAACGCGGTCAAGTATTCGCCCGCAAACACGACGGTTTTGGTGGAAGGG
>JALUBW010000225.1:2517-8163 GCA_027044735.1 Anaerolineales bacterium | reverse complement strand
GCGCTTGGCAAAGCGGCCTACCCGATGGCACGCGCCGCACAATCCGTGCTCGGTGGGCGCATAGCCCGCGGCGTGCTGGTGACAAAAACAGGGCAACTGCCTGCCCCGCTTGACGGCTTTGTGTGCATTGAGGCAGGTCATCCCGTTCCCAACGAAGCAAGCGTGCGCGGTGCACAGGCTTTGCTTGAACTGGCGCACTCCGCCGAGAAAGACGACCTTTTCCTCCTGCTGCTTTCGGGCGGCGGCTCGGCGCTGGCAACCATGCCCCACCCGCCCCTCACGCTTGCCGACCTGCGCGCCACTACCGAACTCCTGCTGGCCTCCGGCGCCGACATTGCCGAAATCAACACCGTCCGCAAGCATTTGGACGCATTCAAGGGTGGGAATTTAGCGCGCGCGGCTGCTCCGGCGGCACTGCTCGGCTTGGTGCTCTCGGATGTACTGGGCGACCGGCTGGATGTGATTGCCTCCGGGCCCGCCGTGCCCGACCCCTCAACTTTTGCCCAAGCGTGGGAAGTGCTGGAACACCGCGGCCTGCTGAAAGCCGCGCCGCCGCGCGTGCTTGCCCACCTTGACGCGGGCAAGCGCGGGCTCCTGCCCGAAACACCTAAGCCCGGCGACCCTGCTTTTGCCCGCGTCCACCATTTCATCGTTGGGAATGTGGTGCAAGCCGCCGAAGCCGCCGTTGACGCGGCGCGCGAACTTGGCTTGCACGCGGCAGTGGGCGCCACTGCCGTGCAGGGCGAAGCCGCCGAGGCGGGCAAAGTCCTCGCCGCCGTGCTCGCGGAAATGGCGCACCGCAACCGCCCGCTTCCACGCCCCGCTTGCTTCGTTTTCGGCGGCGAAACCACCGTAACGCTCGGAAACAAGCACGGCCTTGGCGGCAGAAACCAAGAATTGGCGCTTGCCGCTGTGCCGCACATCGCAGGGCTGAAGGACGCGTGGCTGATTTCGTTCGCCACCGACGGCGGAGACGGCCCCACCAACGCAGCAGGCGCAGCCGCAAATGGCGAAACTTTGAGCCGCACCCGCGCTTTAGGCCTTTCGCCGCTCCGCTTCCTCCAAGAGCACAATTCGTATCGTTTCTGGGAAGCGGTCGGCGGGCTCCTCAAAACCGGCCCCACCAACACCAACGTCAACGATTTAATGCTGTTGCTAACTTTGTAAGGGGCTTTCTTTATGCCTGTGGCGCGTAACAGCCCATACCATTAGCGCGCCAACTGCCATCACCCCCCAGATAACCAATCCGCCCTCAGGGCCAAATGCCCCGCCGGTGAGCCACGGAGCGCCAGAAACAGCAACCTTTACCACCGCATAGGGCGAAATGCCGCTCACCGGAAAGCCAAACACCGTACCCTCAAACAAATTCCAGCCGAAATGCAGGCCAATGGGCAGCCAAAGCGAGCGGGTGCGCACATACCCCCAAGCAAGGTACACGCCCGCCAGCACAAGGTTTACCAATGCCAGCGCGGTAATGTTCGGGTTGCCGGCGTGGAGCAAGCCAAAGAAAATTGAGGAAATGATGACCGCGCCGAGCAAGTGCCCGCCTTCGGCAATGTTTTGCAACCAATAGCCGCGCACCCACAGTTCCTCGCCCCAGCCCACGAACAGCCAAATGACGATCCAATAGCCCAACATGGGCAAGTCTGCTCTTATGCCTTTGACGGCGAGCAGGCCGCCCGCCCATAATCCAAGAAAGAGTGCGCCCAAAGCCAAACCCGAAATTGTCGTACCGACCAGAAAGTCGGTGAGGGCGCGCTTATTCAGCCTTAGCCCCAAACTTACAAACGAACGGCGGTCCAGCAATTTGCGGCAGGTGTAAACGGCCAGCGTAATGCCGATGGACTGCAAAATTATCAGCAGGTGCTCGGGGGAAAAGAGAAGCAAGAGGTGAGTCCACGCCGCCGCGGCCATCAAAGCCATGATGAACAAAAAGGCAGTGAGGCTTTGGAGCGTGAGCCGCCAGCCCACGCGCAGGCGGGGCGGCTTTTCGTTTGTGAGAAAAAGCCACGCCAGAAAACTTGTGAATTTTTTTAGCGCTGGGTCTCCCATTTCAGTTTCCCATCAAAACTGCCCGCGCCAACGCTTCGCACATTTCGCTTGCCTTACCTTGCAAGAAAATGTCAGTGATTGTGTGCGTGTAGTTTGAAGGGCGGATGTTCACTTCAATTATGGTTGCGCCATTTTCCTTTGCCGCAATGGGCAGCAGCGAGGCGGGATAAATTTCGCCGGTTGTGCCCACCACCAGCCACACGTCGGCAAGGCGAGTTTCAGCCCACGATTCCTCCTGCGCCTTTTGGGGGATTGCCTCGCCAAAGAAGACGAAATCGGGCTTCAGCAGGCCGCCGCATTTTGGGCATTTGGGCGGCAATTCTTCAAGCAAATCGGGCGTTGCGGCAATTTTAGCGCCGCATTCAGTGCAGGTCAGGGTTCGGCTTGTGCCGTGGTATTCAATCACCCGCTTGCTGCCTGCAGCCTGATGTAGGCCGTCAATGTTTTGGGTAATTACGCCTGCGAGAAAACCGGCATTTTCCAAGCGGGCGCAAGCGTAATGAGCAGGGTTGGGCTTTGCTTGCCCAAAAAACGAGTAGAAGATTTCTTTGATGACGGCCCAGGCCTCTTTTGGGTGGGCGAAAAAGTAATCCAATTCCAGCACTTGGGGGTCGTATTTGCTCCAGATGCCGTTTGGGCCGCGAAAAGGCGGGATTCCGCTTTCAACCGAGATGCCCGCGCCGGTAAATGCAATTGCCCGCCGCGCGTTTTTCAGCGCCTCCGCGGCTTGGAGAATTTGAGTTGCGGTTGCACCCATTGCGCCCTTGCCTCAGCGCGCCAACATGCGCGTCATGGAATAGTATTCAAGGTTAGCGCGGCGGGTGTTTGCGACCACCTCCTCCAGCGGCACGAGAGCCATTTTTCGTCCGCGCAGGCCAACCATTACGCCAAATTTGCCATCCATAATCGCCTCAACAGCGCGCACGCCCATGCGTGAGGCCAGCAGGCGGTCAAATGCACTTGGCCTGCCGCCTCGCTGTATGTGCCCAAGGATGGTGACGCGGGTTTTGAAGCCCACATCGGCTTCGTCAAGGTAGCGCGCCAGTTCTTGAATTTTTATCCCCGCGCCCTCGGCAACGATGATGATGGCATGGGTTTTGCCGCGCTTGTAGGCGTCGGCCACGGCATTTGCCACTTCTTCCAGCGAAATATCCACTTCGGGGATGAGCACCGTTTCCGCACCGCCGATTATGCCCGCCATCACTGCAAGGTAGCCGCATTCGCGCCCCATCGTTTCAATGAGGAAGGCGCGCTGGTGGGATGAGGCGGTGTCGCGAAGTTTGTCCACGGCGTCCATGATAGTGTTGAGCGCGGTATCAACGCCGATGGAAATGTTGGTGCCCCAAATGTCGTTGTCAATTGAAGCCGGAATGCCCACCACGTTCACCCCTTGTTGAGAAAGGGCATAAGCGCCGGTGAGCGAACCGTCGCCGCCGATGACCACAAGAGCGTCTATGTCGTGCTTGTTCAGTTGGTGGATGGCATCCAACTGCCCGCGCTTGGTGCGAAATTCCTTGCTGCGTCCCGAGAGCAACATAGTGCCGCCGCGCTGGATTATGCCGCCAACGTCGCGGGCTTCCAGTTTGGAAAACGCGCCGTGGATGAGGCCATCGTAGCCTCTTTCCACGCCGTAAACTTCAAGGTTGTGAGAAAGCGCGGTGCGGACAACCGCGCGGATCGCGGGGTTCATGCCGGGTGCATCCCCGCCCGAAGTGAGGACTGCTATTCGTTCAATTTCTTGAGTGGTCATAGTGCTCCTTTTACCGATTTGGCTTACCGAAGCCAGGGGGGTGACTAACTTGAAGGTTTGTAGTTCTTAGGAGGAGAGGAAATGGTCTTCTGACAATCAAAGCAATAAATTTTTCCGCCGAAACGCTCTTTGTGCTGAAGACAAAACATGGCAACTTTTTTGGAAACTGGCTTGCCACACTTAGCACAAAAATAGCCACTTTGGGACTTTTGAGCCTCTACTCTTGGCTTTTGAACCTGCACAAGACGGCGTTCTACCCCTAACTTTTTGTAATAGTCAATTTCTAACGGCTTGTGATACTGAAGCAGTGCCGCTGCGAAATCTTTCAGCGTCTGTGCGGAGATCAGTTTGGCTATAAATCCAACAGCCGCTATGGGGTTTGTTTCATCTGCGTCGGCTCTTACACGCCTGGCGAACATATCCATCTTTATCACTTCGCTGGTGTCAAACTTCTTTCGCGAAGGGCGAATTACTCGCGCTTTTGGAGAAATCAAAACGTAAGGGCGAAAAGTGGGCTGGAGGGGTACCCCAAGCCTCTTGGGCAATAGATTTTCTCCCTTTAGCAATTTTTTCAAGAGAAGAACGTGCCGCCGGTTTTGTTCTATCGGTGATTCAATAGGGATATATCTGTTGTTGTACCAAACTAAGAATTCGCCTTTCTCCGTGATTTTTATCCCGTGCGAGAAATTTTTTGATTCCAGCACGTAAATTTCCAGAGTTCTGCCTATCATCAAATGGTCAATTTGTGCCGTGACGCCGCCGTATTCTATTCGCAAATCGTGTATTATTGCCCAATTTCGGCTGTCTCCGAAGTAAAAATTGATGAAGTAGGCGGCGTCGCGCTCCCCTTGCCATCCCCTTTTCAATGCCCACAGTTCCCTTTTTGCTCTCGCCTTAACGCGCTCAGGCACATTATGCAAACCAATAATTTCCTCTAACTGGCGAATAGCATCTGCGGGGTACTCTTTTTCTTTGATAATCATAAAATGCTCATGGTTCGGCTTGATTTACAGGAATTACGCGGTTCCCTGCTTTGTGTCACAGCGAGGTGGTCGGAGACCGCCGAAGCGACCCCCACAGTCTGGGGGATGGCCTCACCGCCTATGGCGGCTTGCTATGACATGAAAACGGGCGATTCTACAAGCATACTGCGCAATGCATTTTCAAACAAGATTTCGGTTATTGCAAAAGGTGCGCTCTATCGCGCTTGTGGCAAAATCTCACCCATCCCCCGCTGAGCCTCGCTGGCGCTCGGCTCATCTGCCCCCTTCCCTCCCTTACTAAGGGAGGGAAGGGGGCGGCTCCGGCAGGCTGAGCGAAGGCGAAGCCTCGCCGGAGTGGGGGTAGGGAGAGATCAAAAATTTGGGCGCTAAGTTGCAAAAGGCCTAAACCAACTATCAAAGTTGATTATGCAGTAAGTCCTGTAATGTATAGTCATCCAAAAAATATCGTGGAGGCGTCATTGCGAGCCCTGAAGGGGCGAAGCAATCTCCCTTTTACCAGTCAGGGGACTGCTTCGGCGGCTATGCCGCTTCGCAGTGACACATTTCCAGAGAATTTTCGTATGGTTCTTACAAATTCTCAACGTGAATGTTTCCCTCACCCACAATCTCGCGCAGGCGCGCAAGCAGTTCATCGTTTATGCCGGTGCTGGAGTTAGGGAATTCTATCAGATAAGAGCGTTTTTCTTCAAAGATACGCAGGGCAAATAGGTCATCGCCGGGGTAGGCAATTAAAGCGCCGTGCACGCGGCGGATGCGGAGTTTGTCGCGCAGGCGGTCGCCGGTGGCGTGGAGGTCAACCACAATGCGGCGCGGGCGGCTGCTTTTAGGCGGCGGCGCGGC
>JALUBW010000225.1:0-2417 GCA_027044735.1 Anaerolineales bacterium | reverse complement strand
GCAGGCGCTTGCTTTTCCGCCGATGGAATTGGAGCGCTTGGGGACAAAACCGGCTCATCAGGGATTGGAGCAGGCTGGGGCTGTGGGGGCGGCTCCGGCGCAACTACGGCAACAGCGCCCACCGGCTCGGCCGCCGGTGCTACGGCGGTGTATTCGGCAGCAGGCTCTTTCGCCGCTGGCGGCGCTACTGCTTCGGCCGTGGCAGTTTCCACCCCCACCACGGCGTCGTAGGGCATTGTGCTCTTTTCCCACTCAGCAGGGAAATTTTCGGGCGGCGGTGGTGTTGCCTCTGCTGTGTATTGCGCTGCAGGCTCAGCGGCGGTTTTAGGCTTTGGCTCTTGAGCAGCGGGCGGCTCTCGCCGAACAATGCGGGGCTGAGCGCCATTGCGGCGTTTGCCGTTGCCGTTCGTGCCTTTGCGGGATCTGCGCTTGGGCTTGCCCCACTTGCGCCTTCCAGCCTTTTTTGCCAGCGCCGCGGCCTCCAGGTTGGTTTCAATTTTGTCAACCAGCACTTTCGGCGTGCCACGTTCGTTGTCCACCGTGCCGGTAACCACGATAATGTTTCTAAGCGTGAGCACAGCGGCGTATTCTTCCCACGCCTTCGGGAAAACCACCAACTCAACACGGCCGCGCAAATCTTCCAATGTGCCGAAGCACATTTCTTTTTTGTTTTTAGTTGTGTAGGTGCGGCATTCCATCAACATGCCGCCAACTTGAACCTGCGCACCGTTTGGCAATTCCGAAAGGTCATTAGAAAAGTGCGAGACCGCCTTTTCCAGTTTTTCGCGCACCGGCGCAAGCGGATGCTCGGAAAGGTACATGCCAATGAGTTCGCGTTCCTCATCCAGCAGAGCCTGTTTTGAGTAAATGGTGCGGTCGCCTTTGGCAAGGCGGAAAGGCTGGCGCAGGCCAGTATCTCCAAACAGAGCAAGTTGGCCTTCTTTTTTGGCACGGAAGTAGGCGCCGCTGACGGCTATCATACGATCAATGCTTTCCAAAAGATCGGGGCGTTCGCCAAAATCATCCAGCGCTCCGGCCTTGATGAGGCTTTCAAGGGCACGCCGCCCCACCTTTGCCAAGTCTACGCGGTAGATAAAGTCGGTAATGTCGGCGAAGGGTTGGTCGCCGCGCCCCGCGAGGATTATTTCAACCGGCGCGCGCCCCACATTTTTGATCGCACCCAACGCAAACCGAATGGCGGGCTTGCCGTCGGGCTGGTCTTCAATGGTGAAATCCCAGCCGCTGTAGTTCACATTGGGCTGCAGTATGTGGATGCCCATGCGCTCGCAGTCGGCGGCGTAGAAGGCAACTTTGTCGGTGTCGTGTTTGTAGACCGACATTTGCGCGGTCATGTATTCCGCCGGGTAGTGGGCTTTGAGGAAGGCCGTTTTGACCGCTATCAGGCCGTAAGTCGCGGCATGGCTCTTGTTGAAGCCGTAGCGGGCGAAACTTTCCCAGTCATTGAAAATGGCTTCGGCGACCTCGCGATCAATGCCGTTTTTTACCGCCCCTTCCACAAACTGTTTATGGTGCTTGGCAATTTTGTCTTTTTGCTTTTTTGCAATGGCCTTGCGGAGCTCGTCGGCCTCCGAGGCTTTGTAACCCGCCATGTCCATTGCCAAGAACATGATTTGCTCTTGGTAAACCGAAACGCCGTAAGTCTCGGCTAAGCGGCGCTCCATCATCGGGTGGCGGTAGGTGATTTTTTCCTCGCCGTGCATGCGGCGGATGTATTGCGGAATGAAATCCATCGGGCCGGGGCGATAAAGCGCCACCATTGCGATGACGTGTTCCAGTTTGGTGGGCTTCATTTCCATCAGGTAACGGCTCATCCCCTTGCCTTCAACCTGAAAGACGCCCGCAGTGCGCCCCTCGGCAAGGAGTTTGTAGGATTCGGGGTCGTCAGCGGGGATGTTGAACAGGTCGTATTCCACGCCGTGGCGCTGTTTGATGAGGTCGCAGGCGAGCGCCATCACCGTGAGCGTAGAAAGCCCCAAAAAGTCCACCTTGAGCAGCCCCAAATCCTCAATGACGGACATTTCGTACTGGGTGATTTTCTTGATGGGCAGGTTGGGGTCATTGCTGGTGGGGCGGTGGAGCGGCACATATTCAACGATTGGCTTATCGGTCACTACTACACCGGCGGCATGGGTGCCTACGTTTCGCACCACGCCCTCAAGGCCGCGGGCGGTGTCTATCAATTCGCGGATGTAGTCTTTGGTTTTGTAAAGTTCAACGAGTTTGGGAACGACCAGTTTTTCCAGTTCTTCGCGCTTTTTGGGGTCTTTTTCGCGTTTGGCGGCGATGCCGAGCACTTGGTCAAGCGTAACTGGCTTGCCGGGCACGTTGGGGATGAGTTTTGCGACTTCGTCAATTTCTTTCAGGGGAATATCTTGCACACGGCCAACATCGCGCAC
>JALUBW010000224.1 GCA_027044735.1 Anaerolineales bacterium | reverse complement strand
CACCCCCGCGCAGGCCGACGGGCTGAGCACCGTCACCGTGATGGTGCTCTCCGCGTTGGGCGGCGCGTGGTGGCCGATTGAAATCGTGCCGCGGTGGATGCAAACCTTGGCCAAAGCCCTGCCCACCTATTGGGGGATGCGGGGCTTTCAAGACATCGTCGTGCGCGGCCTCGGCTTGCGCGCGGTGCTACCCGCGGTGGGCGTGCTGCTGGCCTTCGGGGTGGTTTTCCTCGCCATCGGCCTGTGGCGCTTCCGGTGGGAGCAAGGCCGGTAATCCACGGTAGGGGCGACCGGCCGGTCGCCCCTACCTTTGCATAATCAACCATGATAGTTGGTTTAGGCCTTTTGCAACTTAGCGCCTAAATTTTTGATCTCTCCCTACCCCCGCTCCGGCGAGGCCTCGCCTTCGCTCAGCCTGCCGGAGCCGCCCCCTTCCCTCCCTTACTAAGGGAGGGAAGGGGGCAGATGAGCCGAGCGCCAGCGAGGCTCAGCGGGGGATGGGTGAGATCTTGCCACAAGTGCGATAGATCGCGCCTTTCGCAACAACTGAAATCTTGTTTGAAAATGCACTTTGCCTATAAGGTAAAATGACATCATGAAACGTCCCCACCTACCTCTGGAAGTCCTTTCCTATTACCTGACCACCTTCGCCGTGGGAGCGGCTGGGGTAATCATCGTCTTTGAAGAACATCACCCCGCGCGCTGGGCTGTGCTCGCGCTGGCGCTGACCTTCGGACTGCTCAGTTTGTCGGTGTTCACCCCCTACGCCACCGCGCGCCGCGGGCGAGTACGCGCACTCTTGGGCGTCCAGACGGCCATCATCGTCGCCTTGTTGGCGCTGGTGCCCAAAGCGAGTTTCTTCATCGTCTGGTTTTACATGATGAGCGTGTACGCCATTCTGGCGCTGCCGCGTCGAGAAGCCCATGCGTGGCTCGGCGGCTTCACACTGCTGAGCCTGCTCCTCCTCATCGCCCACCAAGGGCTGGTGGGCGGGCTGGTCTCCGCCATGATTTACGCCAGCGGCTTTGCCTTCTTCACCATCTTCGCCCACCTGACCTACCGCGCCCAACAAGCCCGTGCGGAAAGCGAGCGCCTGCTGACCGAACTGCAAGCCGCCCACCGCCAATTGCAGGATTACGCCGCCCGTGCCGAAGCACTGGCCGCGGCCGAGGAACGCAACCGTCTGGCCCGCGAAATGCACGACACTTTAGGCCACCGGCTGACCGTGGCCGCGGTGCAACTGGAAGCCGCGGAGCGCCTGATTCCCACCCAACCGGCGCGCGCCGCGGGCATGGTCGCCACCGCGCGGGAACAGGTGCGCGCCGCCTTGGCCGACCTACGCCGCACCGTGGCTGCACTGCGCCAGCCATTGGAAAGCGATCTGCCGCTGGAAACCGCGGTCCGCCGCCTCGCCGCCGAGTTTCAGCAGGCCACGGGCATCGCGGTGCACGTCGCCTGGCCCGACGAGACGCCGCCGCTTTCCCCCGCCCAGCGCCTCACGCTTTATCGCGGCGTGCAGGAGGGCCTCACCAACATCCACAAGCACGCTGCGGCCACGCAAGCATGGGTGACGCTGGAAACCACGGCCGGGCGCATCACCCTGCGGGTGCGCGACGACGGGAGCGGCCCGCGAGAGGCCCGCGGCGGCTTTGGCCTGCGCGGCCTGCAGGAACGCGCCGCCCACCTCGGCGGCCAGGCGCGCTTTGGCCCCGCGCCCGAAGGCGGCAGCCTGCTGGAAATAACTCTGCCGCAGAAGGGCTGAAGCGCAAAACCGCAGAAAACGGGATGCGGGAAGCGGGGTGCAACCTCTTTGCGTCTTTGCCTTCCTTCCTTTGCGCCTTTGCGTTAACTTCCTTTGCGCCTTTGCGTTAACTTCCTTGGCGCTCTTGGCGTCATCTTGGCGGCCTTGGCGTCCTAAATCGGTGCCAATCCGTGAAATCAGTGGATTTTTTCTAAGGAACCCGCGATGAAACCCATTGACCTGCTGTTAGTGGATGACCAGCGCCTGATGCGCGAAGGGCTGCGCACCCTGCTGGAACTGGAAGGCGGCCTGCGGGTGGTAGCCGAGGCGGAAAACGGCCTGCAAGCGTTGCAAGCCTACGAGAAACACCGGCCCGATGTAGTGCTGATGGACATCCGGATGCCGGAAATGGACGGCGTGGAAGCCACCCGCCGCCTGCTGCAAGCCCACCCCGACGCGCGCATCATCATCCTGACCACTTTTGACGACGATGAGTATGTGTTCGACGCGCTGC
>JALUBW010000223.1 GCA_027044735.1 Anaerolineales bacterium | reverse complement strand
TTTCACAATCTTATTGCTAATATCTGCCTTTTCGGCGGAGGTTCTTTTGGAGTGCGGCAACATGTTGCCGCTTTGGAAAGCGGCGCTGTTGCACATTTCCAAATTATTTTGGCAATCCCTGGATGTACCCGGAAAGGCTTGTCGGGGCTTTCCGGAGCGGCCTGGAAGTCCGCGCAGGCGGACTTCGCCCATTTTGTAGCCCGTGACTTCAGTTGCCGGGCTTAAACGGCGGCAGTTGAAACTGCACCTACCGCTTGCGAAGTCGCCCTGCGGCGACTTCCTTTTTGTCGGGCTTATTTGTGAAACTACAATAGCGCCGCACTCCAAAAAATGGCATTTTCAAGGGCGGCTGTCCGCCCCTGAACCCAGACGGTGGGGAAGGCAGCGACGCGAATGCAGCCAGCATTGCTTTTCTCACCCGCTCTCTTCCGGTAAAAAATCGGGCAAATCTGCCGTGGAAGGCAAAATCAGGTCGGCACCAGCAGCCTGCAATTCTTCCCTTTCGCCAAAGCCGCACAGCACGGCCACCGTTTGAGCGCCAGCCGCTTTGCCTGCCAGCACGTCCACGGTAGTGTCCCCAACCATGACGCATTCCTCAGGCACAACCCCCAAACATTTGGCCACCCACAAGAGGGGCTCTGGGCTGGGCTTGGTGTGCTCGCAAGTCTCGGCGGTGGCAATGCAATTACCAAAGTAGCCCAGCAAGCCTGTTTGGGATAGAAACTGAACGGTAGAAGCACGAGGACGGGCACTTACCACCCCAAGCCGGTAGCGCGGTGAAAGCGCTTTTAGGGCTTTTTCCACGCCCGGCACCACGCGATAGACTTTTGGCCGCGCAGGCATCAATTTCCCCAAAAAATTGACTATGCGGATAATTTCATCGTCTATGCCGTGGCGGTCGGCGGCGGTGTAGAGGAAGTTGAGCGGCGTCTCGGCGGCCATCACCGCTTTACGCGCCAACTTGCTCGGGTTTTGCACCCCAAACAAGCGCAAAGGTTTGAACAGCCGCGCCAACCGCTGCACTGCTAAATCGTCGCTGTCGCTGAGCGTGCCGTCTATATCAAAGCAAATGGCGCGTATCGGCGCACGGAGGGGCATTTTCACCTCTTACGGATGCGGGGCATCGGCCAACTTCAGCAGAGATTCGGCCTGTTGGCGGGTTGGGGCTTCTGCCCAAACAGCGCGCCTTTCCCTGCCGCTGTAGCGGAGCACACCAGCAAAGCCGTTGCCTTCCCAAAAGAGAGCGCAGCAAGCGCGCCCGCGCAAGGGGCCATAGCGGCCGCGGGCAAAGCGCACAAACGCCCGTACAAATTCGTTGGTATCGGCGTTTGAATCCCAGCGCCAATCCACCAACAAAGCGTGCGTGCGCCCGTTGCTGAGCACCGAATAGGCATCGCCGCCCCAACCTTCGGCTGCTGCAGAGGCCGTGTGCGGCAAAAGGCGAGATTCTTCTGGCATTGCAGCCGTGAGCAACAAATAAGTGTGCCATTCGCCCAAAACACCGCGCCCAATCTCCCCCCATCCCTCGCCCAAGGCCAAGCCGAGGGCTTTAGCAGGCGGCAAAGCCACAAGTTGGGGTTTATCCGAAGGATAGCGCGCGGGGTGCATTATTTGTTCGCTGCTCGCTGGCGGGCTTTTCAGGGCATCGGTTAGCGCCTTGGGGCCGCGGCGCGAAAGCCCAAGCATAAACGTAAACCCGTATTCCTGCGGGAAATCCCAATCCCTCGCGAGAGCAAACGGGACATCCGGACTCGGCTGAGGGGTAGAAGAAGCCTGCGCGGCTTGAGCGTAGCGCTCAGCCTCAGCGTATTCTGAAAACCATCGCTCGGCGATGTAAGAAGCGTAGCCGACCCGGGCAGCCTCGGCAGCCAGCGCGCAATCATCATCCTTGCAAACCGGGGCCTTGGCGGCTAAATGCGACGCCACAGCATCAGCATATGCCTCCGCGTAGGCAAGCGCCAAAGCCGACTCGCCCCCTCCGGAACGCTTGGAAAGCAAAATGGCATTCGCCTCAGGGTCGTACAATGCCAAAGGCGAATATGCGCTCACAAGCCGACGCCTAATTTCTTGCAAATCCGCCTGCGGGGGCAAAAAGCCAAAGTCCCTGAGCACCTTCTCTTCCCCCTTTGCTTTTTGCGGAAATGCCAGCGCCAACGCCCGTTCAAGCAATTCTTTTTGGGGAACCAACCGCACTTTCACCGCAACGGGCTTTTTTAAGCCTGCTATTTCGTCAATTTGGGAGGTCACTCCTTCAAAAATA
>JALUBW010000222.1 GCA_027044735.1 Anaerolineales bacterium | reverse complement strand
GCCCAACGATAGCGTCAGCGGCGCGGCGTCGCCGTCCCAGACCCTGGCTGGCGAACGATTTTTGGCCGAAATTCCGCCCACGTTCGCGCGCGGCAAAGCCGCGTCCGCTGAACGCGGGGTTAGGCTAAACCCTATGTCTTTTTGGGCCAACCACCTAAAAACGATAGTAACAGTATGTCCAATCAAAGCCGGTGAGCTCTTCTAACAAGCGGTACATTTCCTCAGATGGCCTAGCCTCACCAGGCCAAACGCCCCAAATTTGTATTTGTTGCCTTCCAAAGCCGCCTTGCTGCCGCCAGTCCATCTCATACACAGAAAACACCGTTCCACAGATTGGGCAATGCCAACGAAAATTCTCCTTATCTATGTACCACGCATTGAGTAGTTCAATGATATCGCCTTGATAATAGTGACCACACTTTGGGCATCTCGGGGGTAACACATTTGCACCCCCAAAAAATTCGGGCTCTGAGGTTGGTGACGGGATAGAGATATGTACACGTTCCCGGCTATCTACCCTTGGGGCACTGGCTGGATCTATTCCACCATTGATAACGATGACCTCGTGACTTGAAAGAAATGTAATGTACCTCAGAAAGAGCGGGCCAGGGCGGTAATGTGTCTCACCATACCATTCATACGCTTCACCAAGAAAACCAAAGCGTTGAAGTGATTCTATCAACGACTCCAAATCATCAACAATGGCCTTTGGATTAGTGGGGTACAAGACAAGGATTTTATCTGACATATATTGACATATATCAAGCGGAAAGATCGTGCTACGCTACAAAAGTGCCGTCAAAGTTCGATTTCGCCTAACGATAGCGTCAGCGGCACGGCGTAGCCGTCCAACTACCACGGCAGGCGACGCTACCTTCGCCCGACCAACCCCCACGGCTCGCCCACGGCGAAGCCGTGTCCGCTGAACGCAGGGTTAGGCGAAGCCTGACTAAAAACTAACTGTAATACATCAAGACATCGTTTCGCTTTATAAAACAAAGCCTCAGTCTTGAGACACGGCAACTAACAACCTCCAAAGCCTTCTCTCCCAAACCAGTCCCAAATTGCTCCTACTTCAACACCCTAACACCTTTCTCAACAAGTGCAGACGTCTCTACTGTATGCAAGGATACACATTCCCTAACAACGTTTTTCCTGCTCACGCATTAAGGAAAGCACTACCACACCACCGATATTTCCGAATGTCCATGCCCAAAGAGGAACGTCTTCATAAAGGTCTGTATAAAGGGAAGGTCGGGTATTTGTAGCAAAGACGTAAACAAGGAAATAGGTCAGCGCAATAAAAATTACAGCAGTCTTCCACGGTAATGGATGCCGATAAGCCTGCCGGAAACTCAACGCGGGAATTCCTATAAGGATAAACGCCAACAATGTAATAAATCCTACTTCCCCCTGCCAACACCCTGTCTCGGCATAAAAAAGTAAAGTAAACATTATTGCCAAGTAGGTAAGCCACCACGACCAATGGATATGCGACCATGCAGATGATGGTTGTCGGCTATCGGACGCCTTATCCCTTCCCGTTTTTGCCTTGTATTCATCGGTTTTAGATCGAGATGAATCCCTGCTTGCTGCATAGCGAGTGGCCTCAGCCTCTATTTTAGCAGCTTTTATTACGGCAACATAACCAATAACAGCAAAAATGAATCCGAATATCCCGTTCAAAAGCACACCTTGTATGGAATCCATGTTTGCCACCTTAGAGTAACTATAACGCCTAACGAGCGCGTCAGCGGCACGGCGTGTTTTCCCAGAAGCATTGTTGGCGACGCTACTCCGCCTTCAAACCGCCGACGTTGCCCCACGGCGTAGCCGTGTCCGCTGAACGCAGGGTTGGGCCAAACCCAACGCCTAAGCGAACACGCCACAAAAGCCAACTGACAAAAACTAAAAAACACTTCGGGGCTGGTAAGCAACTGCGGCGAGAAGCCCCGCCAACATTTTACAAAAACTCGCCACAGAAAACAACCACCTTGCCGACCCGCTAAAATCCACTCCACGGAGCGACTCACAACTCGGCCGCGCTTTGCCTCACCACAGCCTAAAGCGGCCATTGCGAGCAAGCGGGCCATTTGCCCGCCAAGCCCACCGCCGCTCCAGCAGTGCCAAGGCTTTGCCGACTGCCAAACAGCGCAAGCCCTGCCCAGCCGCCCAAGCACCTGCGGGGACAAAATTCCGCGCCGCCCATTTTCCCCGCCAACAAAGCACCACCCCCTGCCCCAGCACCTCGGCCAAGCCAGCCA
>JALUBW010000221.1 GCA_027044735.1 Anaerolineales bacterium | reverse complement strand
CTCGGCGCGGCCATGCTCAACTCGTCCACCCCCAACCCCAAAAGCACCGGCGTTGCCAGCGGGTCGCCGCCGAGTTCGCCGCACACCCCCACCCACACGCCGCGGGCATGGGCGGCTTCCACCACCTGCTTGATGAGCCGCAGGACCGCGGGGTGCAGCGCATCGGCCATCGGGCCCACCTCGGGGTGCGTGCGGTCGGCGGCCAAGGTGTATTGCGAAAGGTCGTTGGTGCCGATACTGAAAAAATCCACCTCGGGGGCGAGGATATCGGCCAAAATCGCAGCCGAGGGTATTTCTATCATCACCCCCACTTCCACATCTTGTGCGTAGGGCAGCCCTTCCGCCTCCAGTGCTTGCCGCACCGCGGCGAGGTGGGCTTTGGCGGCGCGCACCTCTTCCACCGAGGCCACCATCGGGAACATGATTTTGACGCCGGTTTTGCCCGCGCCGGCGCGCAAAATGGCGCGCAACTGGGTGCGGAACATCGCCGGCTGCGCCAGCGAAAGACGGATGCCGCGCTGGCCGAGGAAGGGGTTGGCCTCGGCGGGCAGGTTGAGGTAGGGGATGTCCTTATCGCCGCCGATGTCGGCAGTGCGGAAAATCACCGGCCGCCCGGCCATCACTTCAAGATAGGGCGCGTAGGCGGCAATTTGCTCCTCCTCGTCGGGCGGCGTGGTGCGTTCCATGTAAAGGAACTCGGTGCGCAGCAGGCCAACGCCCTCGGCGCCAAAGGCCAGCGCCTGCTCGGCCTCGGCGCGGCCGCCGCCGCCCAGATTCGCGCCGATTTCCACCCGATGCCCGTCGGGGGTGATTGCGGGCGCGGCGGCTCCGGCCTGCGCCTGCGCGCGGGCGCGCGCCAGCGCGGCTTCGCGCGCACGGTAGGCGGCTAAGGTCTCTTCCGTGGGCGAAACGATGACCTCGCCCGTTTCGCCGTCCACGATCATCAGCGCGGCATCGCGGGCGGCATCCAGCACGGCCTCCTCCACGCCCACCACGGCGGGCAGGCCCAGCCCGCGCGCCAAAATGGCGACATGGGAAGTTTTGCTCCCCCGCACGGTGCAAAAGCCGCGCACCAACTCGTGCGGCAGCATGATGGTCTGCGAAGGGGTGAGTTCGCGCGCCACAATAATAGAAGGCTGCGAGGGCAGGGCAAGGGCGTGCGCCTTTCCAGCAAGGTGAGCGGCCACGCGGGCACCCACGTCGCGCAAATCCACCGCCCGCGCGCTGAAAACCGGATCGTTCAGCGCCTCCAGCATTGCCGCCTGCGCCTCCACCGCCCGCCGCCACGCGGCAAGCGCGCTTTCGCCGCTGCGGATGGCATCCTCCACCTGCTTGGTCAGCGTGGGGTCATCCAAAAACATGGCATGGACGTGGAAAATTTCGGCCTCCTGCTCGCCCACCCGTTCCCGAGCCGCGTCGTAGAGCGACTGAATTTCGGCGCGCGCGGCTTCCAGGGCGCGGTGCAGGCGGGCAAGTTCTTCTTCCACGCTGCCTGTGGCCGCGGGGGATGGGGCTTCTCCATCCACAGGGTCGGTAAACAAAAACGCGGGGGCAATTGCCACCCCGCCGGAAGCCGCAATGCCGTGAAACCGTTGTTCAGCCATTTTGCTCGTCCCTTCGGGTAGCCGCGTCCAATTCCAGCACACGCGCAGCCGCCTCGCTGTCGGTCACCAGGTAATCAATCACGCCGCTGCGCAGCGCGCCGAGGATGGCGGGGGCTTTCCGTCGCCCGCCGGCCACGCCCATCACCACCGGAATGTGCTTCAGCCCTTCCCACGAAATGCCGATCAGGCGGCGATGCAGGTCTAAATCCAGCAATTCGCCCTCTTGGTTGAAGAAATAGCCGCACACATCGCCCAC
Organism: Anaerolineales bacterium; assembly: GCA_027044735.1. Lineage (GTDB taxonomy): Bacteria > Chloroflexota > Anaerolineae > Anaerolineales > DRMV01 > JALUBW01. The sequence continues at coordinate 6,348 of JALUBW010000221.1, read as the reverse complement.
GCCGCCTTGGGTAGCAATTTGCTCCAGTTCCTTTTCGGAAAGCAGTTTGGCGTTGAAAAGGCTGGAAAGGGTGGGCGGGGAAACCGCGCCGATGCCCACAAGGGCGATATCGGCTTGCTCGGCAAGGGCGATGACCTCGCTCACGGCGGGCGTGCTGACGATGGCTTCGCGCGCCTCAGGTGTGCTCGCCAAAATCGGCGCGGGCAGGTAGCGGTATTGCCCCGAAAGCGTCTGCGCCAGCCAGCGGGTGAGGTCGGGGCCGTCCAACAGCGGGTTGACCGAGCCAACCGTGCCCATCAACTGCACCACGGTAACGCCCTTTTGCCGCGCCGAGCGCAGCGCGCTCACCACCTGATACACGCCCGTGCTCCAGGCAATACCCAGCACCGACTTGCCTTCCAGCAACTCGGCAAGGCGGTTGGCAGCCAGCACACCCAACGACTGCACCAGTTGCATATAGCCGCGGCCGCCGCGGTCCATCACCAACGCCTCGCGCACCGGAAAACGCCGCTCCAAGCGCGACTGCAGTTCGGCTACCCGGCTCCACGGGCCTTGGATGCGGATTTCCACGATGCCGAGATCGCGTGCTTCAGCCAGCCAGCGCGAAATTTGCGAGCGCGAAACGCCCATTTCGCGGGCAATTTGCGCTTGGGTGAGGTTTTGCTCGTAATACAGCCGTGCCACTCGGGCCAATTTCAGGTGGTAGGGGTCGGTGGTGGGCATTGTCTTCCCTTTTGGCTATTCCTCTCCGAAATTGCTCTCCACAAGTTCTTGCAGGGCGCTAAGCGCGGCCTCGGCATCTTCGCCGGAGGCCGTGATTTCTATTTCGTGCCCCTGCGCCACCCCAATGCTCATCACGCCCAAGATGCTTTTGGCGTCCACAAAGGGGGTGTTGCGCGTCCGGTTGCGGACGCGGATTTCCGCTTTGAATTCTCCTGCTTTCTGAACGAAAAGCGCGGCCGGGCGGGCATGCAGCCCTACCGGATTGTTCACTTGCAGCACCAACGACTTTTTTGCTTCTTCAGGCATCACAAAATTTTCCTCATTGTGCTGGCGGCTTCGGCCGCCTTTTTGACCTCTTCAAGGGTGCGCCCAAGGGAGGCTTCCACCGCGGCCACAATCGCCCCTTCCACCAGCGGGGCATCGGTCATTTGGATTTTAGCCTGCTGCTCGGGCGCCATCATTTCAATTGCCATTTGGGCGCTCATCACCGCGCTGCCCAAATCCATCAGCACCAGCACGCCGTCGGGCGAATAGGCGCTTTGCAAGGCAGCGAAAATGCGTTCGGCATTGGTGCCGAGGGTTTGGTCATCCACGCCGCCGGCCGCGGCAATGGGCACCCGCCCTTGGCTCATCTGGTCGGCCATTTCTTTGACACCTTCGGCCACTTTGGCGCTGTGGGAAACAACAACGATGCCGATCATACCGTTTGCTCCTTTTGCACGCGGCAGTGCGGGCACTGCACCACTTCGTGAATTTCGTCGGCAATTTCAAAGTCGGGGGATCCCGGCTCCTTGAACCCCACCGCGCCGCACGCGCACGCGTACCATCCCGGTGGGGCAGAATCAAAACACACCCTTGGCGCCTGCAGATCCACTTCTTCCACGGCCAAATGCCAGCGGGCATTGGTGAAGAGACGGCGGGCGCCAGCCGCGCGCAGTCTTTCAAAGAAATCGTGAAAATGCACCGTGTGGCGCACCAGCAGCACGCCGGTGGTCACATCGGAGGGAATGGGTAAATCCAGCGCGTTGGCGCACACAACGAGCAAGTTGGGAGGCAGGCGCTCGCCGGCACGGCTCAAGAAGTCTGCCACCAGATGGGGGTGAACTTCCACCGCGTAGACCTTACGCGCCCGCGCCGCGGCGGCCAACGCAAAGCGGAAATCGCCCGCACCGATGTCCAGCACCACATCGTCCGGCGCAAGGCGTTCCAGCACGAAATTATAAACGCTTTTGTCATAAGGTGCGTACCATGCTTCCCACACGCCGAGCCCGCGGCTCGCCGCGAAGGCAGCCCACTCGGCACGGAGTTGCAGGGGAAAGGCTTCTCGGTTCATCGTGAGCGCAGCCACCGGTTCAGGGTGAAGACAAAGGCGAAAATCAGCCACATGGCAAGGGTCATCACGACCGCGACTTTCAAGGTGGTGCGCCACGCTGCACCTTCCGGTGCGGAAAGCCACACGAGGGCGAAGACACCTGCGCTCAGCAAAAGCATCACCAGCGCGGCGGTGCGTTTGCTCAGCCAAGGCGAGCGCGCCGCGGGCGGGTTTTCTTTTTCAGCATTGCTTTTTGGGGGCAAAAGAACCTCCTTTTGCTACACGATTTGGGCAAACAGCCACAGGCCGTAGGCCACCATCAGGACGCCCAAGAGCACAAGCGCCACAGTGAGCCGCCGCGCCGCCTTCCCGGCAACGCCGAGGTCAAGCACCATCGCCCGCACCCCGGCCAAGGCGTGAAAGACCACCGTCACCAGAAAGACAGTTTCCAGCCCCAGCACCCAAGGGTTGGAAAGGTAGGCCACCACCTGCTGGTAGGTGAGCAAGCCGCCGGCGGCAAAGTGGTTGACCACCAAATGCACGCCGAGCACCACGAGCAACACCAGCCCGCTCACAGCCTGCCATACCCACGAAGTCCAACGCCGCAACATCAGCGCCTCCTCTCAACATGAGCAACCATAGATTGAGCAGAAAAACCACAGAAGACACAGAAACGCCACAGAAAACACAGATTTTTTCTCTGCGTCTTTGGGCGAGGCGACGCCTCGCCCCTACTCTGCGCCCTTTGCGTTAATCTTGGCGCCCTTTGCACTTCTTGGCGCCCTTGGCGTTAATCTTGGCGTCCTTGGCGCTACTTTGCGCCCTTGGCGTTATCTTGGCGTTAACCTCAGAACATCAACGCCGCGGCCAGCACGGTGCCGAGCGCGGCCACGCCCACCGCGCCCCAGAACATGGCCTTGTGGCGCGGCACGCCAATGTTGAAGCCCATCAGCACTAACCGCAGGCCGTTCAGGGCGTGGAAGAGCACCGTGGCGATCAGCCCTACTTCCAGAGCGGTCACCCACGGGCTTTTCATGGCCGCGAGCATCGCCGCGTAGGCTTCCGGGCCGCGGGCAAGGTAACTCAGGAAGTAGAAGTGGAGGAACAGGTAGAACACCAGCACAATGCCGGTGAGCCGATGGAGCACAAAAGCCCAGCCGCCCGCGCCGCGCCCCCGCAGGCGGAACCACGCCCACACGCGGCGGGTCGGCTCGCGCGGCTCAGGGCGTTGGTACGTTTCGGAATCCATGAACTATCCTCCAAAGAACCGCAGATTGAGCAGATTGGAGCAAAAAAACCACAGAGGACACAGAAACTTACAGAGAACACAGAATTTTTTCTTTGCGCCTTTGTATTTCTCTGCGTCTCTGCGTTAATCTTGGCGCTCTTTGCGCTTCTTGGCGTCCTTGGCGTTAAGTCTTTGCGTCTCTGCTTTCTTTGCGCCCTTAGCGTTATCTCTGCGCCTCTGCGTTACCATCCACCGATTACGCAGATTGGCACCGATTGAAGAAAAACACAGAAAGCACAGAAGCACCACAGAAAACACAGAAAAAATTTTTCCCTTGGCGTCCTTGGCGAACTCCTCTTAGCGAACTTCTCTGCGCCTTTGCGTCACTCTCTCTGCGTCTCTGCGTTACTTCCTTGGCGTCCTTTGCGTCCCTTGGCGTCCTTGGCGAACTCCTCTTAGCGAACTTCTCTGCGCCTTTGCGTCACTCTCTCTGCGTCTCTGCGTTACTTCCTTGGCGTCCTTTGCGTTTCTTGGCGACCTTGGCGAACTTCTCTGCGCTTTTGCGTCACTCTCTCTGCGTCAACAGCGTCTTCCGCAAAAACATGATAAGCCCGCCCGGGTCCACGCCGTTGGGGCAGGCGGCCGAGCATTCCATCGCCGCGTGGCAGCGCCAGCAGCCCTCGTCGTTGTCCACCATTTGGAAGATGGCGGGCAGGTCGTGGCCGCGCGGCTCCTGCACCACCCGCGCCGCAGCCGCTAACGCCGCCGGGCCAAGGTAATCGGGGTCGGTCGCCACCACGGGGCAGGCCGAAAGGCACAGCCCGCATTCCAAACAACTTTCAAAGCGCACGTACTCGCCCACATCCTCCGGCGGCTCGGCCTCGGGCAGATACTCGCTGTGGCGGACGTAGGGCATTTCCACCGGCGCATACTTCTCAAAGAACGGCGTCATATCCACCACAAGGTCGCTCACCACCGGCGCGTTGCGGAGCGGCTCAATCACCACCACCTCGGATTTCAGCGCCAAGACGTTGGTCACGCAGGCCAGCACTTCCTTGCCGTTGACCAACATGCCGCACGTGCCGCAGGAACCGTGGTGGCAGGAATGGCGGTAGGTCAGGGTGGGGTCGTCCAAGCGCAGGGTTTCCAGCACATCCAGCACGGTGGTGTGGTCTTCCACTTCCACGCGGAAGGTGTCGTAACGGGGTGGGTCAATGGCGCCGGGCTTGTAGCGGTAGATTTTGAAAGTCACCGTGGCCATTTCACCACCTCCGCCGGTAGTAAGCAGTGTGCGGGAGCAAAACGACCTCGCGGGTGCGGCAGGGGGCGTCTATGCCGAGTTTGCGCGCCACCACGTCGGCAGTGACCTCGGCCATGCCGCGCGCGGTGGTGGCCTTGCCGCCAGCGATGGTGACAAAGCCCTCCACGCCATCGCGCTCGGCGTGGTCAAAGCACTTGAACGTGCGGCTGAGTTCGCGGCCGGTCTGCGCGCCGCCCGAGCCGATGAGCGGCCTCGCCGCAGCCCACGCCGCTCGCATTTTCGCGCCTTTGATAGCCGGCACTAACATTGCCCCATATTCATACATCAATTGAATATGCTCTTTCTTCATTTCCAGGCGGTCGGGGTCTTCCACCACCCACGAACTGGTGCCAATGACCGAAAGGGTGCGCTGGGGCACGATGATGTCGCCGTCGCCCGAGCGGTGCATTCGGTTGAGCACCATGTTGTTCCAGCGGCCGTACACCGCCACCAGCACGCCCGGGGAAGGCTGCAGGGGAACGTGCACGCCCGCCATGGCCGCAATTTTGCCCGACCACGCGCCAGCGGCGTTGACCACGATGTCCGCGCCGATGGTGTAGGTCTTTTCGGTCACATGGTCGCGCACGCGCACGCCGGTCACGGTTTTGCCCTGCATGAGGAGTTCTTCCACCTCGGTGTAGGTCTCGATGACCGCGCCGTTGCTCTGCGCGGTGGCGAAGAACCGCAGCGGCAGGCGCATCGCGTCCATCGTCCCGTCGGGCACTTCCACCGCGGCCTTGACTGCGGGGTTGAGGTTGGGCTCGCGGCGCAGGGCTTCCTGCGGGCTGATTTCCTTGTAGGGGATGCCGCAGGTTTCCAGCCCTTCCAGAAAAGCCGGGCGGTAGGCCATATCTTCGTCGGTGATGGCGACGAACAAGCCGTTGTTGAGTTCAAAGGAGCCGGGCGCGATTTTGCGCAGGATCATGTTTTCCTGAATGCACTCTTTGGCGGATTCCTGATCCTTGACCGCGTAGCGTGCGCCGCTGTGGAGCAGGCCGTGATGCCTGCCGGTGGTGCCGGAAGTGACCTCGCCACGCTCCACAACAGTGACGCGCAAGCCGCGCAGGCTCAGGTCGTGCGCCAGCGCCGCGCCCGTCGCCCCACCGCCGATGATGACCACATGAAATTTTTGCATAAGGCCGCGCTCCGTAAAGTCAACCGCAGATGCCGCAGAGCGGGGGATAAACCGCAGATTGAGGAGAGGAACACAGAGCACACAGAGGAGCCACAGAGAACACAGAAGTGGAACGCAAAGAGAAAAATTTCGTAACTACCTACCCTGCGCCGAAAACGAGGTTGACAAGCAATATTCAATAACTCTGCCATGCCATGAAACAACGCTACACCTTGCTCGCCCTCACCACTCCCCCAGAGCCTTGCTTCGCGGCGGCTCAGCCCCCTCTCCTCTCCCAATGGGAGAGGAGAGGGGGCGCGCAGCGGGGGTAAGGTGAGGGCGAAAAGCCACTGCGGCGCTCCTGGGGAGGTAATTACAAAATTTCTGTGTTCTCCGTAAAATTCTGTGTATTCTGTGGTTTCCAAATCACCTGTGAAGGCTTCCCTTCGGCTCTGCGGCAATCTGCGGTCGGGAATGCGTTACTCAACCCAGTTGAAGGTGCGTTCCACGGCCTTGAGCCAGCCCTTGAACAGGCGGGCGCGCTCTTCGGCGCTCATCTTGGGCTCCCAAGTGCGGTCAATCTGCCAGTTGGCGCGCAGGTCGTCCAGGCTATCCCAGAAGCCCACGGCCAAACCGGCGGCGTAGGAAGCGCCGAGCGAGGTGGTTTCGGC
>JALUBW010000220.1 GCA_027044735.1 Anaerolineales bacterium | reverse complement strand
CGCTTTCTGTGTCCTCTGCAAATTTCTGCGTTTTCTGTGGTTTTCTCTCTCAATCGGTGGATAGTAACACTAAGCACCTTTACCGCGACACCGAAACTTTCACAACCTTGCCTTTGGCGTTCATTGTGATGCGCACGTAGTGCCGGTGGGTGAACGACGCTGCGGGCACGCTTTTGCTCACCACAACTACTTTCCCTTTTATCCCGCCGCCTTTAGCACGGCTTTCCTCACCTTCCAGCGCTTCTGCGGCCACTTGCACGCTAAAGCCTTCCGCACCGGGCAGGTATGCACGCGCCATTTTCTTTACCTGCGAAAGCACCCTTGGGGGCAGCGAAGCCTCTTCCAGCACCTTTTCGCGGGCGGCGAGCACGGGCAGGCTTTGCGGCGAGCGAAGCACACTTTTTGCCGCCAGCACACCCCGCAGGCTGTATAACGGGTCGCCGTAAAGCACAAATTCCATCAGAGTTTTTTGGTCTTCGGCATCCAAAAAACCTTGTTTGCGGTGCATCTCACGGGCGAAATAGACTTTAGCCTGCCGTAGGGCTTCACCGGCGGGCGCACCCGCTTTGAGCCTTTGCCAAAACAGCCTAATCAGCAAGTCCGCCCCCGCCAGCGGCGGCTCTAAACTGGCATAAGCGGTTGCGGTAGAGCCCACAAAGGCTTGCACGCCGTTCAGCAAAAAGCGCAAGGCAAGCGAGGTTTGCGGGGTTTTCCCCATCACATGAGCGCCGTAGCAGGCTTCGGTGGCTACAACTTTGGGGGATCGGCCGTTTTGGGGCACATCTTGGGGGCGTAGTGCAACCGGATATTCGGGCGAGCCGGAGTTGGGGCGGGTGGGGTCGCTTTGGCCGTACCATGCCGAGGCGTCTACCAAGCCGTGTAGGTTGAAATAGCCAAATTCGGCGCGCGGCAGGCCGCTGATTGCCTCGGCGTGGGTGGGCGGCGATGTCCACAGCGCTTTGGGCGAGCCTATGCTGCGGAACACGCTCAGCGCGGCTCGCTCCCACACTTCGGCTGTGTAGCCTATGTTGGGCTTGCGCCGTTTTAGCCGCGCGCGCAGTGTTGCCAGCAGGCGCTTCCACCAGCCGATGCGCTGAGCCGCTGCGCGGTGGTAGGCCGTAATTCTGCGGAGGGCGCTCAGCAGCAACCCGGGGTCGCCGTCGGCGCTGCCGGGCAGGCGGCCAACCGGCCATTCGGGCACCAAAAAATTTTCGTCCCGCGAGCCGTATGGCGCATCGGAATTCACCACGTCGTCGGCATCTTCCACTGGATTTGGCAGTTGGTGGAACGGGATGACTTTGTCGCCGCCGACTATCAGCACCGCGCCCACCATGCTCCCTTTCTTTGCCAAAACTTTGTCCAACTCGGCCAGCAGCCGTTTGACCGCCCACGGGTCGGAATGGTTTACCGGTTTGACGCCGTGGAGTTTGGCCGAGGTTGGGTCGTCGGCCAGCAGCAAAATGGCCTCCCAATCTTCGCGGGCGTTCACCGCTTCCACCAGCCTGTGAGCGTGCTCCAAAATGCTCTTTGTGGCGCCAAGGCCGTATTGCTCTTCTAACCCCTTGCGCGATGAAAGCACCACATAGCACGGAAAACGCCCGTCGGCCTCGGTTGGAGAAGGCACGGTGAGGCGCTTGGCAATTTCCTTGAGGTTTGGGCGGGGTTGTGTGGCCTGCGGCTGTGGTTGGCTTGTTGGGGAAGGGGCTTCCTCAGGCGGCAGGTTGGGCGCTTGCGCAGCCTTCTTTGGGCTCGGGGTGGATTTTTCGGCGTTGGCGCTTGGCTTTTGGGGATTGGTTTTTGGGGCGGTCAGGATGTTGATGCCCAATGCGGCGGCAATATCGGCCGGCAGCGGCAGTTCCAACGGGGCGCTCAGGTCGTCCGGCCACAGGGAGCGGTAGGGGTGCTCTGTGCCAAACAGCCGCCGCACCACGCGCTGGGCGGGGTCGTCGTTGGCCGCGGCGTGCAGCAAGGCCACGCTTTGGGCTTCTTCGCCGCTTTGGGCGAGATGGTGCGCCAAAATGAGGCGGATGGGCAAGGCGCGCGGGAACATTTTGTGGTAACGGCGCGCGAGGTGCAGAGTGGCTGCCCAGTCGCCTTCGGCCCAAATTAGGCGCAAATGTGCAACGGCAAGCAGTGCAATTTGTTCATTGCCGGGGAGGACGGCGAACAGTGCGGCTTGGGCGCGCTCAAGTTCGCCTTGGCGCATGGCCTCATAGGCCCGGCGCAGCGCTTTGCCCCATGCCGGTGCGTTAGGCGGTGGGGCGGGGGAGTTCGCGCCCGAAAGGGCGGCCAATGCACCGGCTACCACAGCCTGCCGTTCATCCTCTTTGGGCAGCGCTTGCCCTAAGGTGGAATATGCCTCGGCAAACTCTGGGTCGGCTTCGGCTAATGCCGCGGCGAGTTCGGCGGCGCGCTCGGCTTTCTCTAAGCCGAGTAGGGCTTGCGCCTTCAGCAGGGTTATTTCAAGGTCATTGGGGATGGAGTGTAGGTACTCATCGGCGGCTTGGCGCGCAAATTCCCAGTTGCGCTTTTCAAGAGCGAGATTGATGATTTTCAGCCACTCTGTTCGCGAAAGCAGTTTCATCGGTTGCACCTCTGTGAGCGTGTTTTGGTTTGCTTACCTCGTGCGGAGCCGGTCTGCAGCGGCTAACGGCATTTCGTGTAGCCAAAGGTGATTTCGCATAGCCAGTGATAATTCTTCTCTTCTACCAATTGATCCAAACAACTTTCCCTCCCAATCAACCATGGACAAGGTTTATCACCGAAACACCCATCAACTGCCGCTGGATAGCAAGGTTATCCGGATCAAGCCGTGCGGCCTCTCGCAGCAACTCCTCGGCAGTTTTGAAATCGCGGATTTCCTTTGCGGCGAGCGCGGCGTAGTAGTAGGGCAGGGGGTTATTGGGAGCATATTCCCGCGCGCGGGCATAGGCTTCAAGGGCATCCTTGTAAAGCCCGCGCGCCGCCTCGGCACGCCCTAAGGTGAGCCAAGCCTCGGCGTTCTGCGGCGCAGCCAGTGTAGCCTTTGTCAGGTAGTGCACTGCTTGGTCAAGGTTGCCTTCTTGCATTGCCAATCGCCCCAGCAAAAGGAACAGCCTACTTTGCTCCTCCGCTGCGAGGAAATCGGTAAACGGCAGTGCCTGCCGCGCCGCTTGCTGTGCTTCGCTTGGGCGGTTTGCATCAGCCAGCGCTTCGGCTAAGCCGAGCAGAATTCGCGGTTCATCCGCATACTTCTCGCTCAACTTGTGCCATTTTTCCAACCCCCCCTCCGGAGCAACTTTGCTCAGCAAGTGTGCTTGCAAAATTTCCAAATCCACCGATGGTGCGCCATCGGCTGCGGCAACGGCTTCTTCAACCACGTGCAGGGCTTCGGAATCCTTGCCAAGGCCGGAAAGGGCTTTTGCTAAGCAAGTTGCCGCTTCGGTGGTAAGCCCTTCTTTTTGCCGCAAGCGCTCGGCCGTTTCAAGAGCGGTCTGGTAATCGCCGAGGTGCTCGGCTATGCGCGCCCGCAAAATCAGGGCTTTGGACAAATTTTCGCCGAGTTTTAGAGCTTCATCGGCGTACGTTGCGGCTTCCATAGGCCGACCGAGCGCAAACAGCACTTCTGCCAGTGCGAGGTAAACCGCGGCATTGTTCGGGAAGTCGCTTTCGGCTTTTCTGAGCACATCCAAGGCGCTTTGGCGGTTATCTGCTTTCAAGAGCGCCTTGGCGAGGCGCAGGCGGTGCGGCAGGTGGTTGGGCTCCAGTTCGGCGGCGCTGGCATGGTGTTGGATGGCGCTTTTGTCGTCGCCAAGGGCTTCGTCTATGCGGGCGGCGAGGGTGTGCCAGCGCGGCTCATCGGGGAAAATGCCCAAGGCCGCTTCTATGGCCGATTTTGCGCGCTCTGCCATTTCCAACCCCAAAGCGAGCCGCGCCGCCAGCGCGTGCCCTTCGGCAAAGCGCGGCTTGGCCTGCACGGCGGCCTCAGCGGCTTCAAGGGCAAGGCGCGGCTTTCCAAGCCATTCCAAGTAAAGGGCTACTTGAAACGCCGCTAAATGGTGTTCCAAACGCGGGCGCTCCGGCAAAGTTTCGCCTTTTGGTGATTCGCCGGCGCGGCGCTTAGCGCTCCACCACGCCGCGGCATCGTCCGGCCAAGGGCTGTGGAGCAGGGCATCGGCGGCGCGGGCGTGGAAAATTGCCTCGCCGCGCAATTGCCAGCGTTCCAATGCTGGATGGGCGCTCGGGGTCACCTCGCTCGGCGCGCCGAGCAGAGCAGCGGCTTGGGCAAGGGCGCTTTGCCATTTGGAAGCGGCTTCGTCGGCCAATGCTCCTTTCCCGGGGGCATGGGCAATTTCTTCTACCGCTTCGGCGCGCTCCTGCGCCTCGGCGGTCAGCGCCGCAAAGCGAGCCACCCGCAGGAAATTCAACGGGCTGTACGGGGCAGATTCGGCGGCGCGGGCAGCAAACTCGTTTGCCTCATCCCACGCTTGCAATTCAAGCGCCGCCTCGGCCGCTGCCGAAAACAGAGCGCTATTGGCTTGGTGAGGCATGCGGCCGCGTGCTTCGGCAAACAGGCGCTCGGCGCGAGCATGGTCGCCAGAGCGTTCGGCAAGGCGGGCTTGCAAAAACAGAGCGCGCGCGCCGCTTGCTCCGGCGGAAATTGCTTTTTGCAACATCTTGGCCGCCGCTACCTCCTCGCCGGCTTCCAGCGCAAGTTCGGCACTTAGCAGATAGCAGCCAATGGTTTCTTCCCCTTGCGTTGGAATGGCGGCAAGCAACCGGCGCGCCCGCTCGGGCATCAGCAGGTCATGGGCGGCCTCGGCAGCCATTTCGCGCAGGCCGCAGTTTTGCGGCTCGGCAGCCAAGAAGCGCTCGGCGGCTTCAACTATGCACTGCAAGCAGCCAGTTTTGCGCCACAAGAGCATGGCTTTGCGGTGCAGTTCGGCGTCGCGGGGGTGGTTTTTGAGCGCCTCTTGCAGGGTGTTGTTGGCTTCGTCTTTTGCTCCAAGGGCAAACAGGCTTTGCGCGAGCACAAGGTGTAGCCGCGCGGAGGCCTTGGCATTTGAAAGCGCTTCGGGCAGAGAAAGGGCGCTGCGCGCCGCCTCTGCAGCCTTTTGGTGCTTTTTTTGCACGCGCAGGGCATTGATCAACTCAAGATGCCATTCCAACGGCGCGTTTTCTTGCATTTGGACCGCGCGCTGCAGGCAGTGCTCGGCTTGTTCCGCGGCGTCCAGTTCCAGCATCCGCTTGCCCGCCTCGGCGCACACTTTTGCATCGGGAAATGCCTCCTCGTCCAAAAGCGGCGAAAGCGCGGCCAGCGCGGCGCTTGGGTTTTCGGCGGCGAGGAAAGCATCGGCCAGCACCAGCCTCAGGCCGTAATTTTTGGGCGAGCGCGCCACTGCTTGCTGAAGCACCTCGGCGGCTTCGTGGGCTTTGCCATTTTCCACCGCAAGTTGGGCGTATGCGCGTGCTTCATCGGCGGCAAAGTCGCTAAGCAGGCAAGCGTTGTAAGCGGCGCCAAGGGCTTTCTCGGGCAGTCCGGCGGCGGCGTAGGCGCGGGCGGCAAGTGAATGAAATTCGCGGTCGTGTGGTGCAAAGGGCAATGTTTCTTCAACAATTTCAACCGCGAGGTCGCTTTTGCCGGTGGCAAGGGCGGCGCGGAGCAGGCCACGCGCTACCTTCAATTTGCGCTCAATTTCGCCGGCGGGAATTTGCCCGTAGGCGGCGAGGTAAACTTCCAGCGCCGCCTTTGCTTTTCCCAAGGCCAAGAGCGAGTCGGCCAGCACGGCGTTTAGGTCGGCGCGGAGGGTGCTTTCTTCCCCAGCATATGGCTTGCCGAGCGCTGCTATTGCCTTTTGCGCTGCCTTGGCGGCTGCTTCGTAATCTTCAACGGCATAGAGCGCGCGGGCATAGGTGAGGAGATGGCTCGGATGCGCATTTTCGTTCTCGGCGTGCGGGGTTATTACCGCTTTGGCTTTGTGGGGGTTGCCTAAGTGCAAATATGCCTGTGCAAGCAGGAGCGCCGCCTTGGAGTTTTGGCGGCATTCGGGCTTGTTTTCAAGCAAATTCCTGAGTTCTTCGTGTTTGCCTAAGGCGGCAAGGGCTTGGGCAAGGGCAACCGTGGCTTCGGGGTCGTTCGGTTGCAGCGTGATGGCCTTTTCAAGGTGTGGAATGGCGTGCGCCGGACGCTGGGCTTGCAGCAACAACTCGCCGAGTTTGCGGTGCAGGGCGGCGCTGTTTGGCAGCAGGTCAATTGCAGTTTGCAAAGTTTCAACGGCAGCACTTAGCCCTTCCTGCTTACGGTTTATTTCGGCAAGGGCAAGGTAGGCTTTTGGAGTTGGTTCAATTGAAACTGAGCGTTTAAGATGGCGCTTGGCTGCTTCCAAGTTCCCCTTGGCAATTTCAATGCGTCCCAAAATGGCCAGTGCCGGGGCGTGTTGAGGCCGCTCGGCGAGCAGTTTTTCGGCCGCGTCGCGGGCTTCATCAAGTTCGCCGTGGCTTAGCGCCAGCGAAGCGAGGTTGAACAAGTCGTCGGGGCGCGGGTTTTCGGCTGTCAGGCGGCGGTACGCCCCAAGTGCCACTGTTGGGCAGCATTCCGCGGCTGAGTTTGCCAAAAGCCGCAATCTGTTTGGGGTTTGTTCCAGCGTGTTTGCCCACAGCGCTGCTTCTGCGGCTTCGGGATGACGGCCTGTTTTGGCGAGCAGCGCTGCCGCGCGGGTGAATGCGTCGGCGTCTGTGGGGGAACTTTGAGCGGCGAACAGCGCCGTTTTGGCCGCGGTTTCCATTTCTCCCACCGCTACGAGCACTTCCACAAGTGGGTTGAAAATGTAGGTAGGGGCGTCGGCATTGGGGAGGCGCTTGGCGGCGGCTAAGGCGTAGTCGCGGGCGGCATCGGGGCTGTGGAAATGGTGTACATAAGCCCAAACGGCGAGCGCTGCCGCTTTGTGCGGGGTTGGGGGGAGCACCTGCCGGGCTTTGTCGTTTTCGCCGAGTTCGCTCAGGGCAAAGGCGTAGCCCGCGGCGTACTCCTCGTTTTGGGGTGAAAGGCTAAACGCTTTTTTCCACCATTCCAGAGCCGAGGCAAAGTCGTTGTGCTCGGCAGCAAGTTCGGCCTCTTGCGCCGAAAGCAGGGCTAAACTTTGTGAAAACTCGGTGCGCGCTTGTTCAAAGTACTTGTGGGCGGTGGCGTTTTGCCCCGCCGCTGCGGCCGTCATTGCCGATTGCCAAAATTCGTAGGAAAGGGGCGCTTTGGAGGCTGAGGGGCTTTCAAGTTTGCTTGCAACTTTGGGGTGGGAATAGCGCACTTCCCAAAGAAGCCGGGGGGCATGCTGCGGTGGCAATGTTTCCAAAAATTTGGCTATGGCCGAGGCCAGCGCTTCGGGGGTTTGGGGCTGGGCGAGCAGAGCGTGCAGGTAAGCCCGCTCGCCGGCTTTTGAGCCTGCCACGGCTTCGGCAAGGCTGCCGTTTTTGTCGGTGTGCAAGGCAATGGATAGGGCTGCTGTCAGCCGCTGGAAAGGCGGCTTTTCGGCTGCTATGGCCGCTCCAAGTTCGTCGCGGCTTTTGCCCAAAATCCCGCCAATGCGCCGAGCAAGCAGGAGGGCGCGCGCAAACTCTTGCGGCAGCGCTCTCGCGGGCATCTCGGCGGCAATTGCCGCCAGCACCGCGGGCTTCCATTCCGCCAAATCGTCGCCAAGGTTTTGCAGCGCGGTTTCCCCGAGCGGCGAGTGGAGCGCTTGCCACAAGAGCGGGTTGTGCCACAGCGCTCGCGCCGCGGTTTTGAAGTTGGTTTCTGAAATTTGCTCTTTCAGTTCCAGCAGAAAGGGAAGTGCCATTTTGTGCCCCAGTTCTTAGGATAAGTGCAGGATGTATTGGTAGGAGTAGACCATCATGGTGATGCCTAAAGCAATGAGGAAAAGGGCTGTTCCGGCGGTGGTGCGCACCAGTTTGTTCAGAGAAATGAGGAGGGCGTTGGCGTTTCCAACTAAGCCAGATGCCTCTTCAAGCATTCCCTTTTGGGCAAGTTTGGCGGTGCGTGTGGCAACGCGGTGCACATCGGCGCTGAGGGCGCGGGTGACCAGCACAAAAACGCCCACGGCAAAGGTAGCCAGCCCGCTTAGGAACACCAAAATACCGATCCACATCCGCAGTTGTTCAGGGGTTAGTGTTTGCATGTTTGCCTCCTTTGTTTGATGGTGTGGCAAGATGTTGCAAAGAGTATGCCAATTGTCGGCGAC
>JALUBW010000219.1 GCA_027044735.1 Anaerolineales bacterium | reverse complement strand
GCCCCACCCCAGCCGCCTTTGCCCGCGGGAAAGGCCGCACCCACCTCACGGCGCCTCAGCCACAACCCAGCCCCCGCTCAATTTTCAAAGTCCGCTGCTCTACCGGCCTCAACGCCGCTCAACTTGCTTGCGACGGTTGCGCCAAAGCCTTACACTCCCAAGGCTTTTCCGCATTCGCCGCTTTTGCTCCACCTCGGCCTTTCGCACGCTCCCTTCCTCAACCCCTCGCCCAACACAAGCGTCAGCGGCACGGCGGCGCCGTCCAACCACCACGGCAGGCGACGCTACTTCGCCCGACCAACCACCACGGCGAGCCCACGGCGAAGCCGTGTCCGCTGCACGCGGGGTTGGGCTGGCATTGTTGCAAACCGTTTTATGGCTTTGTGGGCGGCCTCACTGACAACCAAGATATTCGAGAAGAGTCAGCATCTAATCCAGGGACAGAAAGAGGGCGCGGTTTTCCGCCGGTCACATCAACCACAAACAGCGAAGTTGTCTCCCGTACATCCGAGGTATCCAGAATTAACAAGCGCTTACTATCCGGCAGCCAAACAACATTTGCAAAAGCCCCTTCACCATGAAACACAACGCGAGGGAACGTTCCGTCAGAATGAACTACATAAACTTCAATTTGGTCTTCGCTGATGCGCCGATAGGTGGCAATCTCTTTACCATCTGGCGACCACACAGGTTGAATACCGTATGCTCCCAGGATATTCTCTTTCATCCCATCCAAACGCATTACGACAAGCAAGTGTTTTTTACCATCCGTGGTAAAAGCTAATTCTGACTTGTCAGGAGAAAGCACCGGGGTACTCCCTATCCAATTCTTGTCTTGGCCTAATTCTACCCACCGATTGTTCCAAACATTTACTTTATACATCTTGGCTTCCGATACCTCTTGTTTCAAAAAATCACCTTCCCTAATCGGTCGGTATTTTTCCACCAACACTAACAACTCCCTCTCATTCAACCATCCCACTGGGAGTTGCATTTGGCTCTCGAAGCCTTCCAAGGCGTGTTTAGTACCATTGTCTGGGTCAATTAGCACAACGTGGCTTTTATAGGGCTCGGCGTCTTGCACTGACACCGCAACCCATTGCCCATTGGGAGACCACATTATCCGCCCAGTAGTCATAGCAATATCATCAATAAGAGTATGAAACGTCCCCTTTTGTGGGTCAAATACAAGCAGTTGGGATCCATTGGGGTTTAAAACAAGCGCTCTTTCTCCATCTGGCGCCCAAGACAAGGGCGCAAAAGGAGTGTAATTCGTGGGGAAACCTCGCAGAATATCCGGGCTCTGGCACGTTGAGTTTAATAAGCAATCTATCGGGAGGCGAATGCAATGATAAGTAAAAGGGGGTGATGGCGTACTCAACAGAAAATATATCTCCCCCGACCAATCCTTTTGCTCGCTATTGTTTGAAGCAGCAGCAAAAGGATGATCCGAGTCAGAAGTCGGCGTTATATTAGGATGGGCCACACTGCTGCTTGTGTTCTGCGGAAGACAAGCAGCGAGAATAAGACCAACGGTGATGCACCACGCCATCCAGCGTAGTATCTTATACGCCCTCATATTCATGTTACTCATTACGCCAACAGCCAACTCTTCTCTTTGTGAGCAACGTAGAGAAGTTGGCTGTTGGCGTTTTCTTTTCACCGGGTAATGTCATTACGGATTATATACCCAAACCTCATCCCAAGCCGTTTGTGGAGACGTTGTTCCGCTTTGGTTGGTCAACTTTATATCCCAGATATCAGAGACTGGTCCTTCTTGTGTGATTGTTACCCAGGTGTTATACCAAATACTTTGGTTAATATACCACCAGTTATAGTAACCAGTGGAATACACGTAGTATTTAGCGTAATTCGTTGCATGGGTTCCAGGAATAAAAGCAGCCGCCTTTACATTGGAATTTGGATTAGGATACCAACGCCCCACTGCATTGTACGGATATGCCCCATGTGCATAGAAGAAATTTTTTGGAGAGCACCATCCCGCGAAATAGCAGTATCCTGCATTATTGACCGTCGTCATACTGCCTGTTTGATACCAGTAAGCCCCACCATTGGCATATATTTCGCTAAAACCATACGAGGATTGCATAGAGGATCTGGCCGAAGGAAATTTTTGAACAAACGGCAGCGTGTTCACATAATTCAAAAACTCCCCTCCTCGCGAAAAACCCACTTGAATGAAAGGTGTCATACCGGAGCTCAGTTTTTGGCCTGACGCTTCCCATCGGAAGAAAAAGGTTTTCCCTTCTTTATCACCAAAAGCAGGGGTCAAGGCATCAAGATTAACCCCTGCTACTTTAGCGATAAATTCTCTAGCTTTCTCTTCTAGCTCCGTTCGTGAATACGCAGGCTCAAGAGAGTATTGCCTCATCTGATGAAGAGGGGCAATCTCGATAATCTGTCCTGTACCAATATCCACTGTATACTGAAACCGGTCGCTCTTATATACTTCCACTTCGGCTTTCGCGTCATAGTAGGGCATCTTTGAATGATACAAGTACCTTATTGTGCCCGAATCGAGCGTTTGAATGAGATGTATTGCCTTTTCCCTATCTCGGCTCGGTCGTGCCGTTAACGCGTCGATTCGCCGCTGCGTTTCCCTCCAAAGCGCTTGTAACTTTGCTGCAGATGCCCCCGTCAGGATTTTTACATACCCTTTACGAGGATCCTTGATGGTCGTGGTTTCGCCATGTTGAAGCTCATAAGCCAAAGCCCTTTGATATTCCCTAAGAAGTCTATTTGTCTGCTCCTGAACCCAACTATTTTGAGGGGGAGGAGAAACTGGTTCACTGTTGGCTAAAACAGGGAATACTGTAATGGCAAGGAATATCAAAGCCACTATCAATGAGATTTTTGTGATTGTTTTCATGGTGAGCCCTCCTTTTTTGTTTAGAGCGAAAGGTCATTTCTTTCAAGGATACACTATTGGATAAGGTGTTGTCTATGACGGAATTCCGTTATTGTCCTTCTCTTGTTTTGTATATCCAAAACAATCTACTAGCTTCCACTCGATTGCAAACGTTGAGCTTCCGATAAATGCTTTTTAAGTGCTGTTCAACTGTATGTTCTGCAATATTCAAAGAACGAGCAATTTCCTTATTTTGCTTCCCCTTGGATAAAAGAGACAGAACCTCATACTCCCGTCTCGTTAGGCTCTCTAAGAGATTCATGGAAAACCTCCCCGCTTGGTGCTACTATGGCCTGCCAGCCCAACGATGGCGTCAGCGGCACGGCGGCGCCGTCCTACCACCACGGCAGGCAAGACATTTTTGCCCGACCAGCCCCCACGGCGAGCCCACGGCGAAGCCGTGTCCGCTGCACGCGGGGTTAGCCCACCCACCGCCGACATCTTACTCCAGATATATCTATTCGCTCTCCAACGCACCTTCTCCCACACACTCCCCAGGATTGTTAAAAAGCCCAATTATCAAACGCTGCCTTTATTTTTTCAAATAAATCCTGCGCTCGCTCCATTGTCCCTTTCGTAAGCTCAATAGAGTCGTTGTGCACCAGTGTGATGAATTTTTTCGCTAACAGCGCTTTTTCCAATTTGTTCTGTTTGATATATTCAGAATTTGCCCCAGTTACAGCAGCAGAAGCGTCGCGAAGAATATACTTCTTGAAATCCTGCCGCGAGAACAAATCCTCAATAGAACCTTTCTTCTCCATAATAGATAGAATTAACTCTGAACGCACGAGCCAACGGCGCCTTAAATTCTTGCTCCCATCAGACTTTCCCTTATCATTGTCATACAAATATACCACTTTTGCTCCCCATCCCATAAGTATGGTGCCTACATGGCCCATATTTCCAGCCCCTCCCCCATAAATAAAATTAAAATCCTCAATACCCAAGATCGTTTTTAAGGCTTGTAGATAATAATAATCTGATGGCCCCTCAACAACAACGTTTTTCTCCAACCCAATATTTTGTATTCCATCATTAAGCCCCAACCCAATTGCAGTTAATATAGGGGTCAAAGTTTCCTTATCTGCGCGAGCGTGGACTTTATTTTCAATAATGGTGCCTTGGTGTTGAGTATCCGGTTTTAAAACCAGTCGGATACGATGCAGCTCATTGCGGTCAAGCAAGTATGGAGAATGAGTTGTAAAAACGATTTGAGATGAGGCAGAACTCTCTAACAATTTTTTATAAACATCGCGTTGTGCCGCTGCATGCAAAAACAAGCCTGGTTCGTCTATCAGAATTATATTGGCTTTTCCCTCCTTTGCTCTAGCGGTAACCTTGAGATAAAAAGACATATGCCATTGTTTACCTTTGCTTCTTTCACTTGGCTTGTAATTCTCCCCGTCTTCCTCAATCCAAAATCGCAGAGTGTCGGAATCCCAATCAATTGCAATCCGAGTTAGGTCTTGTACCCAGAACTCCCTATATTCCTTGTTAAGTTTCACGTTTAGCTCTTGCTTATGAGTACGCTTCTTTCTCTCATTTGTGGATTTTATAATGGAAACGTCCAAATCACTAACAATACTCAAATCCTCCACAAATTCATTGTCATCCAATTGAGAGAACGGTATTTCATTGGGGAGAATATCATCAAACGAACGGAACAAAATAAAATTAGGTAGTAACTCCAACAAAGCATCAAGATATCCCTCTTCCCCCTCTTCTTCCTCCTCCTCTTCATTTTCCTCTCCTTCAACCTCATCAACTTTAAGCCCCAAAAACTTCTGTGTCTCTTCGTCCAATGAGTAATCATCGGGATAACTCTTTGTTATCGTGATTTCCTTGCTCTCCCAAGCAACATCAGGTATCCCGCCATCGTCAAAGTTTTGAAAATATTCCACCATCTCCTCTGGGGATACAATAAAAGACATAGTGATTGCCGGCAGTGCGTCAGGGTAGCGTATTGGTATTGCCTCCTCTGAAATAACCCGATCCGGGTTGAAATCATACAGAGCCTCCAATATTGACGTTTTCCCAGATTCATTTTTGCCTGCAAAAATTGTTAAATCTGGCTCAACGTAGCAATCCCCACTATCAATTATAGACTTGTAGTTTCTGATACGAAATTTTTTCAGTTTCATGCCCATACCTCAGTACAGTAAATGAGGGCTAACGAGCGCGTCAGCGGCACGGCGTGTTTGTCCAACAAGATGGCGGGCGAAAGTTCTTTGGCCTGAAACCGCCTCGGTTGGCGCACGGCGAAGCCGTGTCCGCTGCACGCGGGGTTGGGCCAAACCCAATGCCTAAGCGAGCACGCCATAAAAGCCAACTGACAAAAACTAAACAGCGCTTTGGGGTTGGTAAGCAACTGCAGAGAGAAGCCTCACCAACATTTTACAAGCACCCGCCACAGAAAACAACCACTTTGCCGCCTAACGAAGACTTTGCTCTCAGCACCGCTCGCAACTCATCCGCGCCTTGCCTATCCACAGTCTAAAACGCTCACCGGAGCAAAGAAACCATTTGCCCGCAAAGCCCAGCACCGCTCAACCAACTCCACAGGCTTTGCCAACCACAAAACTGCGAAACCTAGCTTAGCCACCAAGGCACCTGCGAGAATAAAACGCCGCGCCGACCATTTTCCCCACCAACAACGCACTACGCCCTGCCATAGCCCCTCGGCCAAACCGGCCAACTGCCCTAACACGGCTTCTTTTACCCGCGGGAAAGGCCGCGCTCACCTCACCGCCCCTCAACCGCAGTCCAGCCCCCGCTCAATTTTCAAAGTCCGCTGCTATAACGGCCTCAACGCCGCTCAACTTGCTTGCGACGGTTGAGCCAAAGCCTTACACTCCCAAGGCTTTTCCGCATTCGTCGCTTTTGCTCCACCTCGGCCTTTTGCGCGCTTCCTTCCTCAGCCCCTGCCCAACGATAGCGTCAGCGGCACGGCGGTGCCGTCCCTGGCCACTGTTGGCGACGCACCTTCGCCTAAAACCGCCAACGTTGCCCCACGGCGAAGCCGTGTCCGCTGCACGCCGGGTTGGGCGCAGCCCGACCCCCTGCAGCCACAGCCAGGAAGCGGCCTCACCGCCAAAAATCAGAGCCAACCCACCGCAACCCGGCCACCGGAACGCGCGGCCTGCCGACCGCCGCGCGGGGTAGGGGAACGAGCGACTGGCCTTTGCGCTGCTTCCAGTTTAGCATCGGCCATGCCTTTGCGCAAGACCCTTTGGCCTCGCCGGCAGGGGAACCCCCGCGAGAGCCCCCGACCATCGCGACGCCACGGAAGGCCGCCGCGCACGCCACGGGCGCAGCCTTCGCGGCCAGACGTCGCCTGCGGCGTCCCGCACGCCTGCTCTCGGAACCGCAGCGCGGCCGAACAAAGCGCGTCCCCTCCGCAGCCTTGGCTAACCGACGGCCGCCTCGGCCTCCTCGCCATCCGCCTTCCGGAGCAGCCGCGGGCGCTCCAAATGCTAAAGAACCACGCCTCCCGCCACAGCGAGAGCCCAAATCATAACCTCGACCTGCCGGAACCACTACCCCTCTCTGCCCTTCGCCCCGGCGCAGCCCCGCTTCGCATAGCCGGGCATTTCGCTTTTCCCGACCAATGCGCCCAACGAGCGCGTCAGCGGCACGGCGTGTCTTCCCAAAAGCATTGTTGGCGACGTATCTTTGCTTACAAACCGCCAACGTTGCCCCACGGCGTAGCCGTGTCCGCTGCACGCGGGGTTGGGCCAAACCGCATGGCCTGCACGAACACACCACAAAGGCCAACTGACAAAAACTAAACGGCGCTTTTGGGTTGGTGAGCAACTGCAGCGAGAAGCCTCACCAACATTTTACAAAAACTCGCCTCAGAAAACAACCACCTTGCCAACCCGCTAAAATCCACTCCACGGAGCGGCTCGCAACTCGGCTACGCTTTGCCTCACCACTGCCCAAAACGGCCACCGGAGCAAACAAACCGTTTGCCCGCAAAGCCCACCGCTGTTTGAGCAGCGCCACAGCCTCCGCCAACTGCGAAGCCACCAAAGCCCTGCTCAGCCGCCAGAGCACTGCGGTAGCACAACGCCGCGCCGCCCATTTGCCCCGCCGACAAAGCACCACGCCCTGCCCCAGCACCTCGGTCAAGCGGCTCAACTACCCCAACGCAGGCGCTTCAGCCGCGGGAAAGGCCGTGCTCACCTCACCGCCCCTCAACCACAGGCCAACCCCGCTCAATTTTCAAAGTCCGCTGCTCTACCGGCCTCAACGCCGCTCAACTTGCCTGCGACGGTTCAGCCAGCCGCTTTCGCTGCTCCCAAACCACTTGGCCTTGCTACCTCTGCTTTCTCTTTTCGCGTTCAGCGCGCTTCCTTCCTCAGCCTCTCGCCCAACGAGCGCGTCAGCGGCACGGCGGTGCCGTCCAACTACCACGGCAGGCGACGCTACTTTGCCCGACCAACCTCCACGGCAAGCCCACGGCGAAGCCGTGTCCGCTGCACGCACGGTTGGGCGAAGCCCACCGCCTGAACAAACACGCGCCGGCAGGTTGCCCAACAAACCACGGCGCTTTGACGCCGCCAGCACCCAAGCCAACAAGCCTCAACACCATTTTACAGCACACTGGCGGGGAAACCAACCACCTTCGCCAACTCGTTGCGCTTTTGGAAAGGAACAAGCCAAAGCGTGGCGCTCGGTATCGCTCAAACCTCAAGCAGCCAGCGGGGACAAACACCCATCTGCCAACAAAGCCAAAGGCGCTTTGAACACCGCCCAAGGCCGCGGCACCCACGTCAAGCCGACCAATCCATTGGCCTGCTGCCTTCCCCTTGGCCGACCAAGTTAGTGAGGATTTGCCCACGCCACTTTGCCCACAGCAACACGGCGCTCAGCCTTACACAGCCACAGGGGAAACCCACCCCTTCGCCGACCAAGCCCGTCACAATTTGCCAACGACCTTGGCCGCGGCGAAGGTCGCTCACGACTTGCCCGACACTCAGCGGAGGAAATGGTCTTGGCAAACCTGCCCACACTCATTTTTCAAAGTGCCTTGCCTTCTCAACCGCAACGCCTCTCAAACGGCTGGCGATTCGTTTGCCTACACCTCGGCTTTCAAAAGCCCACGCCTTCCGTTCTTCCGCACCGCTCGCGCTCACTACCCGCAACACACACCCTTTATCTCCCGCCTCACCGCCCAACGAGGGCGTCAGCGGCACGGCGTGTTTTCCCAGAAGCATTGTTGGCGACGTTACCTCGCCTTCAAACCGCCGACGTTGCCCCACGGCGTAGCCGTGTCCGCTGCACGCTGGGTTGGGCCA
>JALUBW010000218.1 GCA_027044735.1 Anaerolineales bacterium | reverse complement strand
TCCACGCCGGGGAGGTCGTCGCGCAGGGAGAATTCAACCTCTACGTGCGTCAGCGGCAGCGGGTGGCATAGGGGAATGAGGTCGCTGGTGCGCTTTGCGCCCATGATTCCGGCAACCTGTGCCACGGCGAGCAGGTCGCCCTTTTTGAGGGCGCCAGCGCGTATCAGCGCCAGCGTTTCGGGCTTCATCACCACCTCACCCTTGGCAACCGCCACGCGCTCCGTAGGCGGCTTTTTGCCCACGTCAACCATGTGGGCGCGCCCTTGCTCGTCTATGTGGGTAAGTTTGTTTGATTTCATGGGGCAATTATACCGTGGGGCGTTACGTCGTTAGGGCGTTGTGTCGTTGCGTCGTTCTAATGAGCAAGCCATGCGGCGGAAAGGGGCGGTGCGTCCCAGTGGAGGGTGTGTCCGTCAACGATGGCTTCTGTTCCGCCTAAGAGGTCGTGGACAATGTAGCCATCCTCCCAGCCCAAAGGGCGCACGTCCAAATGGCAGTGGCGCTTGACGGCGGAGGGGTTTACGAGCACAAGCACGCCGTCCGCGCCGAGTTTGCGGGCAAAGATGGCGCAGGTTTGCTTGCCCTGCTGGGCGATGAGGTGGAAGGTGCCGCGCCGCAATGCCGCTGTGCGCTTGCGAATGGCTATCAGTTTTTGCACCCAAGCGCGCAGGTCGGCGTTCCACTTATCCCGCTCCCACGGGAAGGCGCGGCGGTTATCGGGGTCTTTGCCGCCGGGGATGCCGATTTCGTCGCCGTAGTAGATTGCCGGCGCGCCGAGGTAGGCAAACTGAATCGCGAATGCGAGTTTTACCTTTTCGGGCGTGCCGAGTTCGGTGAGGATGCGCGGCGTGTCGTGGCTTCCGAGCGGCAGGTACATGGCAAGGGCGTTTTCGGGTGGGTAGATGGTGCTGAGTTCCAGCAGGCGGTTGTTAAAGTCACTCGCCGGCAGGTTGTTGTTGAGGAAGGCAATGATGGCGTCGCGCAGGGGGTAGTTCATCAGCCCGTCAAAATGTTGCACCCAGCGCGGGTCGGCAGTCCAAATTTCGCCCACGAGGTAGGCATCGGGGTTTTCGGCTTTGACCACGCGGCGAAATTCCTGCCAAAATTCATCATCGTCAATTTCGTTGGGCACATCCAAGCGCCAGCCGTCAATGCCCTCGCGCAGCCAGTGGCGGGCTACGCCGTAGATGAAATCCCGCACTTCGGGGCAGTTGGTGTTGAGTTTGGGCAGGCTTTTGAAGCCCCACCATGCCTTGTAGTCTTCGGCTTTACCCTCGCCGTATGCGCGCACCGGCAGGTTGTGGATGTGATACCAGCAGAGGTAAGGTGAGTGTTCGCCGTTCTCTAAAATGTCGTTGAAAGCAAAAAAGCCGCGCCCCGTGTGGTTGAACACGCCGTCTAAAATTACCCGCATTCCGTTGGAATGGGCGGCGTGTAGCAGGGCGCGAAAATCAGCCATTGTGCCGAGTTTGGGGTCTATGCGGTAGTAGTCGTAGGTATTGTAGCGGTGGTTGCTGGTGGAGTGGAAAATCGGGTTGAGGTAGATGGCGTTGACGCCGAGGTCAAGCAAGTAGTCAAGGCGATTGATGATGCCGCGCAGGTCGCCGCCCATGAAATTCCAAATTGTGGGTTCGCTCCCCCACGGGGCGACGTTGGGAGGGTCGTTGCTTGGGTCGCCGTTTGCAAAGCGGTCGGGAAAGATTTGGTAGAAAACGGCGTCTGCTGCCCAGTATGGGGTGGACATGGTCGGTGCTCCGGTGTCGGGATAAAAACCGCAGATTAGCGCAGAGATTAACGCCAAGGACGCCAAGGTTAACGCAAAGACGCAGAGAAACGCAGAGGCGCAGAGGAAAACACAAAGACGCAGAGAGCGCAAAGAGGTTAACGCCAAGGGCGCCAAGAAACCAAAGGACGCCAAGATTAACGCAGAGGCGCAGAGGAAAACACAAAGACGCAGAGAAAGCAGAGACGCAGAGAACGCAAAGAGGTTAACGCCAAGGGCGCCAAGAAACCAAAGGACGCCAAGATTAACGCAGAGGCGCAGAGGAAAACACAAAGACGCAGAGAAAGCAGAGACGCAGAGAGCGCAAAGAGGTTAACGCCAAGGGCGCCAAGAAACCAAAGGACGCCAAGATTAACGCAGAGGCGCAGAGGAAAACACAAAGACGCAGAGAAAGCAGAGACGCAGAGAACGCAAAGAGGTTAACGCCAAGGGCGCCAAGAAACCAAAGGACGCCAAGATTAACGCAGAGGCGCAGAGGAAAACACAAAGACGCAGAGAAAGCAGAGACGCAGAGAGCGCAAAGAGGTTAACGCCAA
>JALUBW010000217.1:3195-8568 GCA_027044735.1 Anaerolineales bacterium | reverse complement strand
CCCAAAAATCCCACGGTAAAGGAGGTGGACTATGGCCGAACTCATGCGCTGGGATCCGTTCCGCGATGTAATTTCTCTGCGCGAGGCTATGGACCGCCTGCTCTCTGAGGCTCTTACATCACCGTTGGCTATCAGCGAGGCCGCAGGCCTTGTTCCGCAAATTGATATGTATCAAACCGAGGACGAGGTCGTCATCAAGGCCACAATGCCCGGTGTAAAGCCCGAAGACCTCCACATCACCGTCAGCGGCGATGTCCTCACCATCCGCGGCGAGGTGAAGGAAGAGGAAGAGAAGAAAGACGCCACCTACCACATTCGCGAACGCCGCTTTGGCACCTTCACCCGCTCCATCGCTTTGCCGACTCCGGTTGAGGTAGACAAAGCGAAAGCCGAGTTTGAAAACGGCATTCTTACCCTGACTTTGCCGAAAGTGGAGGAAGTGCGGCCTAAAGTGATTGAGGTGAAGGCCAAATAGCCTCAGTGGGCGGAGATGAGCCATGCCGGCATACACATACCGCTGTAAAGTTTGCGGCGAGGTTTTTACTCGCCGCTATTCATTCAACGAGAAACCCGACGTTGTGGTATGCCCGAATGGGCACACGGATGTGGTGCGCGTTTTTCGCCCGCCGGTTGTGGTTTTCAAAGGCAGTGGTTTCTACATCACCGACCACGGCAACGGCGGCGGGCGGCAAAACGGCTCGCAAAAACAAAAAGCGAAATCCTCCCCTGAGAATACAGCGAAGGAAAAAGCAAAGGCGGAAGCGAATTGAGGCGCTTCCGCCTTTGTGTTTGTGCGGGTTGGGGTTTGGCATCAAGTGGGGTGCTCGTCCGAAGGCTTTTCGTGGGCAGAAGCCGCCCGCGAATTTGTCTGCGAATGGCGGCTGCGGGGTTTTAGCAGCCAAAGCACCGGGCCGGAGAAGGCATAAGCCAAGAAGAAAATCGGTAGTACCAAGGCGGGCTCGGCGGCTATTGCCGAAAAGGCCACCACTATCACAACTGTGGCGTAAAAAGCCTGTCGGCGGCTAAGGCGCATTGTCTTGAAACTGTAATAAGGCAATGTGCTCACCATCAGGAAGGCCAACAACGGCACCGCCACAAAAAAGATGACGGCGCGGGTGTGGGCGTCGGTGCCGTACATGTTCGTCAAAAACACTAAGCCGCCCAAAGTGCCCGAGGCTGTGGGGGTAGATAAGCCTTGGAAATAAGAATTTGCCTTGCCGGGCTTTGTGGAAGTGTTGTAGCGTCCAAGGCGCAAAGCCGCGCCGGCGGCGAACAAGAAAGCTACCACCCAGCCGTAGCGCTGGTATTGGTGCAGTGCGTAAAGGTAGGCAAGGATGGCGGGGGCGACCCCAAAAGAAAGGGAATCGGCCAGCGAATCGTACTCCACGCCAAAACCGCTGGAAGAGCCGGTGAAGCGCGCCAGCGGCCCATCCACAAAATCAAACAGCATTGCCGCGTAAATCAAGGCCGCGGCGCGGCTGTAGTGCCCACCGATGGATGAAACCAACGAAGCAAAGCCTAAAAAGAGGTTGCCGGTTGTGAAAACGCTCGGAAGCAGGGAAATGCCTTGCTTACGGCGCGAACCGCGCTTAGCCATGGTCTACTCCTCAGGAAGAAAGGCGAGAGGGGTTTCGCCGGCGCGCACCTTGTGCCCGATGGCTACCAAGGGCTCGGCCTGCATGGGCAAATAGACCTCCACACGCGAGCCAAAGCGTATCATGCCGATCCTATCGCCGCGGGCAAAAGAATCTCCCGGAGCAACGAAAGGCACAGTGCGGCGGGCAATAGCCCCTGCTACCTGTACCACCAGCACGCGCTTGCCGTCTTCGCGGGCGATGTAGTAATAGCGGCGCTCGTTTTGGTTGATGGCCTCGGCCTCATAAGCCCGCAAAAAACTGCCCGGGCGGTGTTCAACGGCCTCCAAGCGGCCGCTTACCGGTGCACGATTGACGTGCACATCCATCACGCTCATAAAAATGCCAATTTGCCACGCTTCGCTTTTCAGCCAGCGCGGCTCAAAAGTGCGCTTGAGCACTATCACCTCCCCATCGGCGGGGGAAACCACCAGCCCCGGCTTGAGAGGAGGATGGCGCTCAGGATCGCGGAAAAAATAGGCAGTGCCCGCAGCCGCAAGCGCCGTCGCCACTGCTGCTTTGCGAAAACCTAACACCCCCAACACCGCCGAAAGCGCCGCAGGTGCGAAAATATAAGGCTTGCCTTCAGGATTGATTTTCATAGCAACCTCCAAAATAACCGCTCGTACTTCACGACCCAACGACCCAACGACCCAACGACCTAACGACCCAACGACCTAACGACCTAACGACTTCACGGCTTCCCTTCCTCAACCATTGCTTTCAACTCAGCAAAAGAGGAAACATGGGCTATGCGTTTGAGAAAAGCGCCC
Source organism: Anaerolineales bacterium (assembly GCA_027044735.1). Classification (GTDB taxonomy): domain Bacteria; phylum Chloroflexota; class Anaerolineae; order Anaerolineales; family DRMV01; genus JALUBW01. Next base: position 6,161 of record JALUBW010000217.1, on the reverse strand, counting down.
ACCGAAGGGCTTTGGGCGCGCAACTTGCGCACTGCCGCGCCTACGGGGTCTTCGGTAGCGCCTGCCGCGCCGCCGCTCACATCCGCATACGCACCGTAAAACGCAAAATACGCTTGGTTCAACTTGCGAATGTGATAGCCGTGTTCCCAGAAAAACTTACGCCTTTGCTCCATGTAAGCCTCGGCTTCCTCTATCTTGCCCTCGGCCAACAACTCATCCACGTGCACCCGAGTTTTGTGCATTTCGGCGCGGAAATCAAACGGCGGCGGGGTGTTAGGCGAGGCTTTTTTCTTTTTGGAAGGGGGCGGAGGTGGCGGTGGAAGTAACTCGGGGTAAAAGCGTTTGAGCACCATCCTGCCGACCTCTTTGCCCACAATGTTTGCTGTAGTTTCGTTTATCACCCGCATCTCGGGCGTAGAATCGTAGTGCATACCCAACGGGTGCCAAGCCAAATAATTGTGCGTCCATTCATGGGCTACGGTGTCAATCAGCCACGGCAAATCACCAGTTTGCATTACCATTGTGGGGTAGACTCCCACCCCGCCTATGGGCACTACTAAGGTGGAGAGATTGAGGTCGTGCGCTACCTTGTCTTCTAACTGGATTTGTTGGTCTAAAGTCAAGCCGGGGCGCAGAGAAATGTTGGCAATTTGGCGTATCACGTTGCGCGGCGAAACCACTAACGCCATAGGCACGTCGGTAGTGCGGTACATCACCGGCGGGATCGGCTCTCCCCCAAGCGTAACGCCCTGCTCGGCGAGGACGAGGCTGATCTGCTCTTGGATGATTTGCTCGGCAATTGGGGCAAGCCACGAGCGGCGGCGGTAATCTTCCCGAAGATGGGCGCGCAAAGCGGCAATTGCTTTCTCATCGCGGCCATTTGGGGTGGCAATTTCCTCCTGCAATTTCCAGCGCGAGCGCCCAATATCCCCCATAAGATGAGCGTATTCCAGCACGGTCTCCCGCCTTCCGGCTTGCGGCACAAACCGCTCTGCCCCCAAAGCGCCAAATTCGGCCTTGGTGAACCAAGCCCGCAGCAGCCAGTCGGTATAGTTGAACTCAAGGGGGTAAGTGTAAAGCCGAATTCGGTCTTGAATTGTGCTTATGGCGGCGCAATCGGCAGTAAGTAGCAGCACCGCCAATAGGGCGACCGCAAAATCGGCTATCAACACATAAGTTCGCCGTTGCATGCAACGATTTTACCGCGAATCGTTGTCGGTTTTATCATGCGAGTTGAGAACATCTCCCTGCATCACTTCTACAAACACCCGCACCATTCCCTCATCGTAAAGCACACCGGCGTCGCGCATCAATTCCGCCAACGCCACTTCCTTGAGTTTCGCCGCACGATAGGGGCGATTGCTCACCATGGCATCGTATGAATCCACAATCGCGATCAAGCGCCCTTCTGGGGGGATTTCCTTGCAAGGTAAATGGAAGGGGTAGCCGGAGCCATTGCACCTTTCGTGGTGGTAGAGCACATAGGGTATCACCGGCTTCAGGTGGTCTACTTCGCGCAACATTTCTGCACCGGCCTGAGGATGGGTTTCTATGAGCGCTCGCTCTTCGGGGGTGAGCGGGCCTGGTTTTTCCAGAATTTCTATCGGGATTTGGATTTTGCCAATATCGTGCAAAAGAGCGCCAAATTCTAAAAAGACCATATCTTCTTCCGACCAGCCAAGCGCCTCACCGAGAATCTTGGCATAGCGCCGCACCCGTTCAGAATGCCCCCGCCTGTATTTACTCCGCGCTTCCATCACGTTGGTGAGCATTTTTACCGTTTGAATGTGTGCCTCGCGGCTTGCCAGCTTGGCAATTGCTTTTTGCCTTTGCAGGTGGTTGCGGATTATGGCCAGCAGTTCTGCCGGGTGAAACGGCTTGACAAGATATTCGTCTACCCCTTTGCGGCGAGCGGAAGAAATCACTGATTTGTCCGCCACTGCCGAGACGGCAATTATAGGGATTGCGCGCCCTTCTTCGCGCTGGCGCACATACTCCACAAAATCTATCCCGTTGCCATCTGCCAGACGCAGGTCAATCACGATAACATCGGGCGAAAAAGAACGCAGCGCCTTTACCGCCCCGCTAATTGAAGGGACGGCCTCTGTAACAGCCCCCATTTCGGCAAAAAGTTCGCGCATAACCTCGGCGAGCGCGAAATCATCTTCCAACAGCAAAATTCGCGGCTTACCCTTTGTTTCATTCACGCTTGGCATCCTTTGGCGGAATGGGCAAACCCTGCTCAAGGTGTCTCAGAGCCTGCTGGGCGGCAGATTTGGTAGCAGCGCGCTTGTTGGGGCCAAGGCCGCGTCCCAGCGGCACTTCGCCGACCAAAACTTCCACCTCAAAAGTGCGCTCATGGTCTGGGCCGGTGACTTTGAGCGTGCGGTAAACGGGGGAGGGGAAGCCGCGCGCCTGCACAATTTCTTGCAAGCGGCTTTTGGGGTCTTCATCAAGGTGGTGGGCAAGGATGCGCTCAGTGGCCGGTTCCAGCAAGGGGAGGACGAAATCGCGCACAGCCTCTAACCCGCTATCAAGGTAAAGGGCGCCTACCACGGCCTCAAATGCCGCGGCCAAGAGGGTGGGGCGTTTTCGGCCACCGGCGGCGTCCTCGCCGTGCCCCAACAGCAGCGCCCTATCCAGCCCTATTTGCCGAGCAAACTCGGCCAATTGCTCGCCACAAACGAGCGCTGCCCGCAGGCGCGTAAGCGCCCCTTCGTCCATCTCCGGGAAGTGGTGATACAGCCATTCGCCTACCACAAAGTCCAACAGGGCGTCTCCCAAAAATTCCAAGCGCTCGTTATCCTCTAGCACCTCCGAGTGCTCGTTGGCGTATGAGCGGTGTGAAAGCGCGCGAACCAACAGGCGCATATCTTTGAAAGGCAAATTCAGCCGTTCGGCAAACTCGCGCGGCGACTCGGGTGCGCCGTGGTGGTTTTCGGGCATGGGGGTACCTCCTGCATTTT
>JALUBW010000217.1:0-3095 GCA_027044735.1 Anaerolineales bacterium | reverse complement strand
CAATCGGTGGATAAAAAACACAGATTACGCAGATTAGCACAGATTTTTTCTGCGGAATCTGCGCAATCTGCGGTTTCAATCATCCAATCGGTGTAAATCTGTGTCAATCTGCGGATAAAAACCACAGATTGCACAGATTGGCACAGATTTTTTCTGCGTAATCTGCGGTTTCTCTCCTCCAAGGCCGAATGGTTACAAACCAACTTAGCATAGCCGGTAAATTTGTATGAAGATCCCCCAATGGCTCACCAGTACAATATGTGCGTTCGTTTTGGGAGCGGCGCTCCTCGCACTTGGCGTTTCAGTAGGTGCGGGCTGGCTCGCGTGGTCCTACCGCGGCAAAATCTACCCGGGGGTGAGCGTTGGCGGGCTTAACCTTGGCGGACTTACACCCGATGAAGCCACCGCTCTCTTAGACAAAACCCTTACTTTCCCAATAACCGGCAAAATCACGCTGGAATACGAAGGGCACACTTGGCAAGCCCATCCCATTGAATTGGGGTTTGTGCTTGATAACCGTGCGGCGGCGCAAGCCGCTTACGCGGTGGGGCGGCACGGTTCTCCGTGGCAGCGATTGGCCGACCGCTGGGCGGCATGGTATTACGGCGTCAATTTGCCACCGGTAGCGGTTTTTAGCGAGCCGATAGCGCTCAAATACCTTGACGCGCTTGCCAAGCAAATTGACCGCCCTAAAAAGGAAGCCGTCCTTGCGATAAAAGGTACGGAGGTTATAGCCAAGCCCGGGCGGGTGGGGAGGCGGCTAAACCGGCGCGCAACCGCCGCCGCCCTTGCTGCACTTTTGCCGCGCCTGCAGGATATTCGCTTGCCGCTACAGGTTGAAAAAACGCCCCCGCAGATTGCCGACCCATCTGCCGAGGCTCAGCGCCTGCGCGCCATCCTCGCCGCGCCGCTCAAAGTCGTCCTGCCTGCCGCTGCCAAAGACGACCCCGGCCCTTGGACTTTTGCCCCAAAGACTTTCGCCCCTTGGCTTGAAATCAAGCGACCGCCGCACGCCTCGCACTTTGTGATTGACCTCAACACAACCCCGCTGCAAGGCTTTTTGGAGCGCATTGCCCCGCAGGTGGAGCGCAAACCGGCCAATGCCCGCTTTCATTTCAACGAAAAGACTCACAAACTGGTGTTGATCCAGCACGCTGTCATAGGGCGCCATCTCAAAATCAAAGAAAGCCTTGCCGCGGTGAAGAAAAACTTGCTTGCTGGCAGGCACAAAGTTGTGCTCGCGGCAGATTTGATACAGCCGCGCGTAGGCGATAACGCCACCGCCGAACAACTTGGCATCACCGAACTGGTCGCAAAATACACTTCATACTTTTACGGCTCAAGTGAAGCCCGCATTCACAACATCGTGGTCGCCGCCAAACGCTTTGACGGCTACTTAGTTGCTCCGGGTGAGGTCTTTTCAATGGCAAAGGTGCTTGGCGATGTAAGCCTTGACACCGGCTACGCCGAGGCGCTGATCATTTACGGCAACCGCACCATTAAAGGCGTGGGCGGCGGCGTCTGCCAAGTGAGCACCACCCTGTTCCGCACCGTGTTCTTCGCCGGCTACCCCATAGTTGAGCGCCATTCACATGCTTACCGTGTGCTTTACTATGAGCAGACCCCCAGCGGCGGCAATAACCCCAAACTCGCCGGGCTTGACGCCACCGTTTACGCCCCCGTGGTGGATTTCAAATTCAAAAACGATACTCCGTATTGGATTTTGATGGAAACCAAAGTTTCTGTGCCTTACCGCTACCTCACATGGAAACTTTACAGCACTTCCGACGGGCGCGAGGTGGAATGGCACACTACGGGGCTGCAAAATGTGGTTGACCCGCCGCCGCCAAAGTACATTGAAAACCCAAAACTCAAAAAGGGTGAAATCAAGCAGGTGGACTGGGCAGCAAAAGGCGCAGATGTGACCGTGACGCGCATTGTGCGCAAGAACGGCAAAATCCTTTTCAAGGACACCTTCTACACCCACTACGAACCTTGGCAGGCCGTGTGCGAATACGGCCCCGATACGCCCGGAATGCCGCCCAAGCATCCCGACCCCAAACACCCATGCCGCCCAGATAAGCCCGATGAAAAGGATAAAGGGGACTGAGATGAAGAAACCCCATTTCATCGTTGCGGCAATGCTTTTGGTTTTGCTGGCGGCTTGCGGTGCATCAAGCCCTTCCCCGGCGCCGAGCGCGCCTTCTCCGCCGAGCAACCCGTTGTCTTCCCCCACAAGCTCTCCAAAAGCCGAAGCCGCCCCTTCCCCCACACCGAAGCACACGCCAACGGTTGCCCCTCCCCCCAGCCCAACTTCACCACCAACCCCAACGCCGCTTTTGTGGTGGAAGCCGACGCCGCGCACCACATGGCAAATCCAAATCAACGGCGGGCGCATTGACATGCACTACAAGGCGCAGGTTTACGACGTGGATTTGTTTGATACGCCCGCCGAAACCATCGCCGCACTGCACAAACTCGGGCGTAAGGTGATTTGCTACTTCAGCGCCGGTACTTATGAGGATTGGCGCCCCGACGCAGGCCCATTCCCCAAAAGCGTTATCGGCAAGCCGCTGGAGGATTGGGAAGGTGAGCGCTACCTTGACATCCGCAAGGTGGATGCTTTAGCGCCCATCATGCGCGCCCGCATGGATTTGGCGGTGAGGAAGGGTTGCGACGCGGTTGACCCCGACAATGTGCAAAGTTATCTGGAAGAAACCGGTTTTCGCATTACCGCGGCCGACCAACTGCGCTACAACAAATGGCTTGCCGCCGAAGCCCACCGGCGCGCCCTCGCTGTGGGTTTGAAAAACGATCGCCCGCAAATTCCACAGTTGGTGGCGGATTTTGATTTTTCGGTCAGTGAGGAGTGCTTTACCTACAACGAATGCGAGCCGCTAAAGCAGTTTGTGGCCGCGAACAAAGCCGTTTTTGAGATAGAATATAAAGCCTTGCCCGCGCAAGTGTGCCCCAAGGCAAACAAATGGGGCTTTTCTTTGCTGATAAAGCCGTGGGATTTGAGCCCGTGGCGATTCTCTTGCTTGCAAGATTGGAAGGAGTGATTTTATGGTGAGCCAAGACTTGCTGGAAATTTT
>JALUBW010000216.1 GCA_027044735.1 Anaerolineales bacterium | reverse complement strand
ACCCCGAAACTCGGCAGGTGTGGGTGCGCGGTAAGGAACTCATCCCGCCGCTTTCGGCTGCGCAATTTCATTTGCTGTGGGCGCTTTACCGTGACCAGGGCAAAATTGTGAGCCGCGAAGATCTTGTGCGCGCTGTTTGGGGCGAAGAGGCCGTGGGGGTTTCAAAGCAAGCGCTTGACGCCTTGGTGCGCCGTTTGCGCGCTCGCCTCGCTGCAGCCGACCCCGAGCATTCTTACATCATCACCATTCGCGGCCACGGGTTGAGGTTGGATAACGTGAAAGTGAACTCTGATGATTGAAAAGTATAGTTTCAAGGTGTTGTGCAACGCCACGGCTATTGGCGTAAAAGTGGTACAATTGTTCTGCAAGGGGATTTTCCCCTATGAATGAAAGGAGGCACAAATGTTTCACCGCATTATCATTGTAGGGAATTTAGGGCGCGACCCTGAATTGCGATACACCCCCAACGGCACGCCGGTGACCAACTTTAGCGTCGCCACCAACCGCACGTATACCAATTCCAACGGCGAACAGGTCAAAGAGACTATTTGGTTTAGGGTTTCGGTGTGGGGCAAGCAAGCCGAGAACGTGCATCAGTATTTGCGCAAAGGCAGCCGCGTGTTGGTTGAAGGGAGTTTGGTGCCCGATCTGGCTACCGGCGGCCCTCGTTTGTGGACAGCGCAAGACGGCACCGTGCGGGCTTCGTATGAGGTGCGGGCTTTGACGGTGCGCTTCCTCTCCAGCCGCGCAGAAACTGAAGCGGCCGCGGCAGCGAGCGACGTCGCTCCGGTGGATGATTTGCCCGCGCCCGAAGAGGACATCCCCTTCTAAACCGCTATGCCCTCAATTGACGAAATCGCCGAGATAGTCCACCGTGACTTTGAGGTGCGCACCAAGGAGCGCGAAGACGCACTGAGCGTGGCGCGCCGCTTGACGCGCACCTGTGCCGATGCCATCCGCGCCGTCCACCGCGGCGAAAACGCTCTCGCCGAGGCAAAACTGGCTCAGGCAAAGCAAATGGCCGATTCTATGCGCTCCGAACTGTTACCTTCGTTTGCCGAACTTTATTACGCTGGTTACACCCAAGATGCCCTCAAAGAATTTGCCGAGGCCAGCGCCGTTTATGCTTTGATAAATTCCGGCGAATTGCCCTCGCCTGAGGAATTGGGCATTCCGGTTTCGGCTTACATCCGCGGTTTGGCGGAGGCGATTGGCGAACTGCGCCGCAAAATCTTAGACCTGCTGCGGCACGGCCATTCCCCTGAAGTTGAGCGCCTGTTGGCCGATATGGACGAAATCTACTCGCTGCTCGTTACGGTGGACTATCCCGACGCCGTTACTATGGGCTTGCGCAGGCTAACCGACATAGCGCGTTCACTTTTAGAACGCACTCGTGGTGATGTGACCCTGAGCCTGCGGCAGGAAAGGCTGGAAAACGCCCTGCGTGAGGTAGAAGCGCGGGTGAAATTGTCGCCCCATGATTGCTGATGCCCATGCGTCCGATCCGCGTTTCTGAAATAAACACTTACCTTTACTGCGCGCGTGCTTGGGGGTATGCCCGCAAAGGGGAAAAATCGCAAAATCAGAAGGAAATGCAGGCGGGTACGGAATTCCACCGGCGGCATGGACGCGCAGTTACCACGGCATTTTTGTTGCGCGCCCTTGGCTGGGGGATGGTGCTGTTGGCTTTGGTGCTTGCCGCGGCGTGGTTTGCATGGCATGTTAGCGGGGGATAGATGGCGATAGCAGTCGGCTTGCTCCTCTTGTTGGGAATTTTCTTCATTTGGGTTGGCGCGCGCCGCCGCAAAGCGGCGGGGCTGCCGGTTGGGCGCGTGGTTTATAGCGATACCGGCGTTGAGCGCACGCCGGAAAAGCCGCTTTATGACCCTGTTTTGGGGCTTACCGGTCGGCCGGATTATTTGGTGGAGGATGGGGGCTTTTTGATACCTGTTGAGGTAAAGTCAACCCCCGCGCCCCCTTTGCCATATGAGGGGCATGTGATGCAGGCGCTGGCTTATTGCCTGCTCGTAGAGCGCGATTTGCATCGCGAAGCGCCGTATGCGATCATCCGTTACCCCAACCACTCTTTTCGGGTTGATTTTACGAGCGAATATCGTGAAAAGTTGCTGGATTTGATAGCCGAAATGAGGCGCGCTGAGCGGCGGGGGCTGCCGAAGCGCTCGCATTCAACCCCCGAGCGTTGCCGCAAATGCGGCTTTCGGGAAATTTGTGATCAAAGTTTGGTCTGATAGAGAGGCGCCAAGGACGCAAAGGTTAACGCAAAGACGCAAAGGAGGCAAAGAGCGCAAAGAAAAGTTTTTTCTGTGTTCTCTGTAAATTTCTGTGTTTTCTGTGGTTTTCTTTTTCAATCGGTGTAAATCTGT
>JALUBW010000215.1 GCA_027044735.1 Anaerolineales bacterium | reverse complement strand
GAGCAACGCATGTGGCGACGTGCTGTTCACGATTTTGTGGCGGCGCAGATAAAGCCGCTTGCCGCTGAATACAACGAACGCGAGGAAACTATGTGGCCTGCAATCCAGCAGGGCGGTGCGCAGTTGGGCTTGATGGGAATGTTAGTGCCCGAAAAATACGGCGGCAGTGAGGTTGACGCGCTGAGTTTTGCTATCGCTATTGAAGAATTGGGCTGGGGTGATGGAGGCACGGCGTTGGTGGTCGCAGCGCACAACGGTTTGGGGTGTGCGCCGATTGTGATGTTTGGCACTGAGGAGCAAAAGCAGCATTTTTTGCCGCGAGTTGTGGGCGGCGAGCGCGGCAAACTTGCTGCTTTGGCGCTCACCGAACCAAATGCAGGCTCAGACCTGCGCGGCATTCAAACCCGCGCCGAACTTCAGGGGGACGAATGGGTTATCAATGGCAGCAAAATGTGGATTACCAACGCCGGCGATGCCGATTACATTGTTACCCTTGTGCGTACTGCCCCGGGGAGAGCCAGCAACGCCTTAAGCATGATAATTGTGCCCGCCGACACCACGGGCCTGCACGTAGGCCCTCCAGAAAAGAAAATGGGCTTGGGCACAACCCACAGCCACACCATCACTTACGAGAACGTGCGCGTACCGAAAGAAAACTTGCTGGGCGAGTTGGGGCGCGGTTTGCACCAAGCCCTGCAGGTGTTGGACGGCGGGCGCATCAGCATAGGCGCGCTTTCAGTTGGCATTGCGCAAGCCGCATTTGAGGAAGCCCTTGCCTACGCCAAGCAGCGCACTGCCTTTGACAAGCCGATTGCCGAATTTGAGGCCATCCAATTCATGCTGGCAGATATGGCAACCGAAATTCACGCGGCGCGGCTAATGGTTTATCACGCGGCTTGGCTCAAAAGCCAAGGCAAGCCGTTCACCCACGCAGCGGCAATGGCAAAACTTTTCGCAACCGAAATGGCGGAGCGCGTTACCCGCAACGCCATCCAAATCCACGGCGGATACGGCTACAGCCGCGAATACCCCGTTGAGCGGTTTTATCGCGATGCTCGCTTGATGACCATCGGCGAAGGCACAAGCGAAATTCAGCGGTTGGTCATAGCGCGGCGGGTGCTCAAAGATGCGACTACGCTGGTGTAGCCCCTGTGTCGTATAATTCTATGCATTACGCAGTTGCCCGTAGAAGCGCTCGTTTTCATGTCATGGCGAGCCGCCATAGGCGCCGAAGCCATCCCCCAGACAGTTTCAGGGGCGGACAGGGGTCTGATAGACCCCTGTCCCACCTCTTCACAAAGGCGGAACAACCGAAATGTTGCGCTTTTAGCACCGAGAAAGTGATTTGGCAAGGTGAAGCAATTGCCAGAATTTCTTAATCTTATCGCTAATACTCGCCTTTTCAGAGGATGTTCTTTTGGAGTGCGGCAACATATTGCCGCTTTGGAAAGCGGCGCTGTTGGAGATTTCCAAATTGTTGCGACAATAACCGCGCGAGCCCACGGCCCCCTCTCCTCTCCCCCTGGGAGAGGAGAGGGGCTGGACGCCGCTGGGCGGCGTCCGGGGGAGTGGTGAGGGCGCTAAGCCAATGGGCTTTTTACGCCCTCACCCCCGGCCCCTCTCCCAGAGGGTTCAAAGGCGGACAGGAGCCGATCAGGCCATTGTTTTTCCCGCCTCTCGGAGAGGAAAAGAGAGAAAGCGTGGTGTTATTTTGGCGGCGAAGCCGCCAAAATAACACATAACTTCCTCTTTTTCTTCCTTTCAGGGGCGACTGTCCGCCCCTGAATCCCAGAGGGAGAGAGGAGGCCGGCCCAGGCCATAGCCTCGGATTGTCGTAACAATTTGTCAAAGTGCAATAGCGCCGCACTCCAAAAAGTGGCGTTTTCAAGGGCGGCTGTCCGCCCCTGAACCCAGACAGTGCGAGAGACCGCTTCGGCGGTCTACGACCGCCTCGCGGTGACACAAAAGGAGGAACTGCGTAACTCCTAAATTCTTTGCATGCCATTTTGGGAGGTCGCCATGCCAACACGCCATGCCGTTAGCGTAAGTTTGGGCAGTTCCAAGCGCGACAAAAAAGTGAAGGTGCGCTTTGGCGACACTGACGTGATAATTGAGCGCATAGGCACCGACGGCGACGTTGAAGCCGCCAAGCGTCTTTACCGCGAACTGGACGGCAAGGTTGACGCCTTTGGTATGGGCGGCGTGGATTTGTACATCCGCGTAGGCGATAAAGAATACCCGCTGCGCGCTGCCCACAAATTGATAGAAGGCGTGCACAAAACGCCGGTTGTGGATGGGCGCGGCCTCAAGCATACCCTTGAGCGCCGAGTGTTTGAACTTGCCGCCCCTAACCTGCGGGAAAAGAACCTTCATTTCAAACGCGCTTTTATGCCCCTCGCGCTTGATAGGGTGGGCTTAGCCCACGCTGTAAACGAAGTAGCCGATGAAATTATCTTTGGCGATTTCATGGTGGGGCTGGGCATACCCATGCCCATCCGCGGGCTGAAAGCCTATGAGCGCTGGCTTCACCTTTTGATGCCAATAGTGAGTTATTTCCCGCTGAGCATGCTTTTCTACGGAAGCGGCGGCAGCGAAGGAGAGCCAAAATTTGAAAAATACTGGGAAAGGGCGGACTTGATAGCCGGCGATTTTATGTTTATGAAAAAATACATGCCCCCTCACATGCTGGAGGGCAAATTTATCATCACCAACACGACCACCGCGGAAAATTTGGAATTTATCCGCTCGCATGGCGTGCGGGTTCTAATTACAACCACGCCGCGCTATGATGGCCGCTCTTTTGGCACCAACATGATGGAAGCAGCGCTGACCGCTTACGCAGGCAAAGGCCGCCGTTTGACTTACGACGAGATTAACTCGCTCATTGACGAATTGAATTTCCGTCCGACCGTGCATTACTTTGACTGATTGCCCTCTTTGCTGTTTTGACTTCACCATGCTTTGGTGGTGTTATTTCTCGCTTGAATCGTTTGCGGTACAATAGAGGCATGGAAAACGAAAAGTCCCCCTGCCTGTTAGTAGTGGAAGACGTGCCCGCCGTGCGTGAAATGCTGGAAATCACCCTGCGTTTCAACGGCTACACGGTGGAAAGCGCCGCAAACGGTGAAGAGGCCTTGGCGAAAATCGCCGAGTGCAAGCCCGACCTTGTCATAACCGATTTGCTCATGCCGAAGTTGGACGGCTTTATGCTTGCCCAACGGCTGCGCCGAGACCCTAATACCCGCCATTTGCCCATCCTTTTCATCTCCGCAACTTACATAACGCCGGAAGATAAAGATTTTGCCCTCAGTTTGGGCGCAATTCGCTTCCTTGAAAAGCCGATTGACACCGAGGAATTTTTGCTCACAATCGCCGAAGTTTTGCAAGAATCTCCCCCCGAATCCAGCCCGTTGGATGATGAGACTTTTTACCGCGGCTACTTAGAGCGGCTTGAAAACAAAATGCGCTACAAGGCAAAGCAAATCGCTCGTTTGGAGCGGCTGATACCAACCTTGCCTGAGGCGCAGCGGCCTTCTTTTCAGGCGATGCTTGCCACGGCAAGAAAAGAGCGCGAAATCGTCCGGCAAGAGTTTGAGGCCGTGAAGCAAATGCTGGGGGACTTGCTGGCTTCTGACCAAAGCGCATCGTGAACCTTGGCGAGCGAGGGAAAACAAACATGCCTCCTACTTTGCAGGATGTGGAAATTTTGGCGCGTCAGGCGGGGGTAATTCTGCGGAATGGCTACGGCAAGCGTCATCAAATCACCTCTAAAAGCCACACAATTGATTTGGTGACGGAAACCGACCGCCGCTCGGAAGAGTTTTTGATTGATGCTATCAAGCGGCGTTGGCCCGGCAGCGCCATAGTTGCCGAAGAAAGCGGCGAGCACGCGGGCAGCAACGGTTTGTGGTATGTTGACCCGCTTGACGGGACGGTCAATTTTGCCCACGGCGTGCCCATCTTTTCGGTTTCAATTGCCTACGCCGAGGGCGGGGTGGTGCAATTGGGGGCTGTTTACAACCCGATGAGCGATGAATGTTTTTGCGCGCGCCGCGGCGAAGGCGCTTTTTTGAACGGCCGCCGCCTGCGCGTTTCCGAAACTGCCCAACTTGCCAACGCACTTTTGGTTACCGGTTTCCCCTACGACATTTGGGAAAACCCCGATAACAACTTGGAAAACTTCGCCCGCTTCGCTGTGCGCACTCAAGGCGTGAGAAGGCTTGGCTCGGCGGCGTTGGATTTGTGCTTTGTGGCTGCGGGGCGCTTTGACGGCTACTGGGAACTGCGTCTCAAGCCGTGGGACGTGGCAGCAGGTGGCCTGATAGCCGCGGAGGCGGGCGCGGTGGTCACAAACTTGCGCGGCGGCGAGGATTACCTTTCGCCGCCACAATCAATTTTGGCCGCGAACCCTGCCATTCACAAGCAAATGCTTGCAGTATTGAACGAAAAACCTTAGAACCTGTCCGAGAAATTTTTTGCGGATGTGTCACTGCGAGGCGGCGTAGCCGCCGAAGCAGTCTCCTGACCAGTAAAAGGGATTGCTTCGCCCCTACGGGGCTCGCAACGACACCATCACGGGATTTTTCGGATAGAGTCTTAGCCCACCGAGATTTCAAATGGCTCAAAAGAAATTTGTGGTCATAGCAGGCAACATCGGAGTTGGCAAATCCACGCTGGTGGATTTGCTCAGTCGGCATTTGGGCTGGCAGCCCTTCTATGAGCCGGTGGCCGAAAACCCCTACCTCGCTGATTTTTACCGTGATATGCGGGCTTGGGCGTTCCATTCGCAGGTTTTCTTCCTTGCACACCGCTTACGCATTCACCACCAGTTGTTGGAATACCCCACTTCGGTTGTGCAAGACCGCAGCGTTTACGAGGACGCGGAAATTTTTGCCCGCAACTTGTATTTACAGGGGCATATGGCCGAGCGCGATTGGGAAACCTACCGCCGCCTTTACGAATCTATGCTCACATTTTTGCCCGCCCCCGATTTAGTGGTGTACCTGCGCGCTTCGGTGCCTACCCTGCTGAAGCGCATTGCCATGCGCGGCCGCGACTACGAGCGCTCCATTTCCCCCGAATACCTTTCCCAACTCAATCGCCTTTACGAAGAATGGCTTGAGGGCTTTTCCCTCAGCCCGGTTCTGGTTGTTCCGGCCGATAAACTGGACTTTGTAGCCAATCCCGAAGACCTGCAGGTGATAATCGGCGGCTTGGAGCAGGCCTTGTCTGCCAATGGCAGCGGCGAACGCGGGCGAATTTTTATTGATGCTTTGGGGGCAAAAAATGAGCATTGAAAACGGCAATGGCTATGTTTTGAAAATTAGGTTCAGTGTGGCCGTGGCAGTTGTTGGTTTTTTGACTTTTTTGGTGGGCGCTCATCCGGAGCGCTTAGGGCTTTCTACCACGCCGGCGGTAGGCTTTTTGCAAATCAGTTTTATGACCGTTGGGCTTGGGTTGCTCGCGCTCGGCGCTTACGCAGCGGTTCGGCTGCTGTGGGGGCAGAGGGAATTGAGCATAGCGGCGCAAATAGGCGGCAGGCTCATCGCAAGTGGGTATGTGGTGGCCGCGGCTTCAATTATGGCCGATGTACTCGGATTGGGTTCGCAATCTTGGCCTCAGAGTGCCCACTTTGGCCCCCTCCAAGTCAAAGGTATGCTCGCCGGTGAAGCGATAATGGCCTTAGGAGCGTTGTTGCTCTATCCGTGGAAAGAGTGGACTTCGGGCGGGGAGCCAGAATCAGAAGATGAGCAAGATGCCAATTCTTAGTTTTGGCTTGTTGCAGCAAAGCACCACAAGCGTTAGCAACGCCACAGCGCTCACCATTCCCCCAACCGGCCACCACCACGGGCGGAAAACCATAACCACGCGGTGCCGACCCGCCGGAACGGGCACAGCGCGAAACAGATAATCGGCGCGGTAAAGCGGTGCCCGTCTGCCGTCCACAAACGCTTTCCACCCCGGATACCAAGTTTCAGAAAAGACCACAAAGCCGCCGTCCTGCGGCGCTTGCACTTCCCAAATTTCGCGCTGGGGTGCGCTTTTTAGTAAACGCGCGTCCCATTGGGTGCTGCAAGCGGGTTCGGGGGGGAGCGGCTCACCTTCAAGCACAACCACGCATTGCCATGCGGCGCCGCCTTCCCGCGCGCGGCGGGCGACCTCGCTCCAAGCCGCTTCGGCGCCCGAAACCCACACTGCCCGCGGCACCCACCGCGCCCGCGGCTCGGCTGCTATGGCTTCCCAATGCGCAGCGTAGGGCGGGGCGGGGTCAACCAATTCCACCGCGCCGACGCCCAAGCGCTGCCAAATTCGCCTTTGTGCTTTTGGGGGCTGGACAGCGCCTGCCGCCGTGTACCATTTGTATCGCGCCGGAAGCAGCGGGTCAAAGTTGTTTGCCGAAGGGATGCCATCTAAAAGGCTCAAGTTTGGCAAAAGTGTGGCGCGCAGGCTTCCCCAGCCTCCTTTAGGCGGCGAAAAATCTTTGAAGCGGAAAAAGCGGTCAAATTTTAGGCGCTCTTCGTCATTTGGGGGAATGTAAACCCGAGCGCCCGAGGCCAGCGCGGCGGCGTTTCGCTCGGCAGGCGGTGTTGCGCCGTAAATTTCATGCGCACGCGCCGCGGGGTTTAGCCCCCAGCCTGCAACCAACAGGTCGGCCAAAACCCAAAGCGCTACCGCCCAGCGCCAGAACTTCTCCTTCCCGCTTTTGGTGAGAGGGCGTGGAGATTCCGCAGGCGCGCTTAGTGCCAGTGTGCCTACGCCCAGCGCCCAAAATCCGGCCAGCGCGGCAGAGCGCACCATTGTGGACTTGACCTCTCCCGCCAACGCCCATGCCAAGCCCGCACCCAAGGCTACTGCAAATGCTCCGGCTGTGCCCAACCGCGTCCAATAGAGCGCCCGCCCCTGCGGACGCCGCCACACGCCCACGCCAAGCCCCCCGAGTAGTGCGAGTGCAGTTTCAGGCCAAATTAGCCAGCGCGCCGGTGCCTTGAACATTGCGAAAGTCGGCACATGGCGGTAAAGCGCCATGAAAATCGGGGTGAATTTGCCCAAAGCCAGCGCGAAACCGACTGCGGACACTAACGCCCCCCATGCCACGGCGCGGCGCGGCTTTCCCCGCCGCAGGGCAAGCAGGCCGAGCAAAAGCGGAAGCACGCCCACATAAACTGCATCTTCCCAAAACGCCCCGTAGCCCCAGTAGTTGCCGTGGGCGGGGTTGCCGAAGGCGCTGGGCATGAGCAAGGTGAGGAAATGCCAAGGCCAGAGGGAATAATCCAGTGCCCAAGCAGGCGCGCCGCCTGCCCGCTGCGATTGCAAGAGGAACACCGCCGTGGGGAGCAGTTGCACTGCAGCGAGTGCCGTACCCAGCGTTGTGGCGGCGGCCAGAGCGGCAATGCGCGTCCCTATCGGCTTTTTCAGCCAAAACAGCGCCCACAGCCCCACCATCAATGCCGAATACCATGCGGTTTGAGCATGGCCTGCAAGGAGTTGAAGCCCCCAAATTCCCCCAAGGATGAGGATGTGACGGCGGGATGGCCTTTCTGCCGCGCGCCGCGCCGCCCATAGCAGCCAAGGAATCCACGCCGCTGCGGCATTGATGCTGAAAAAGCCCAATCGCGCCACCAAATAGCCCGAGAGCGCATATGCCAGCCCCGCGACGGTAGGGGCTGGCTCGGGCGCGCCGAAATCGTCCAGCACTTTGGACATGCCCCATCCCGCGAGCACAAGGTGGAGCGCTGCCAAAAGCCCGTGCGCCCAAGCGAGGCCGGTGCGCCCGCCCAGCGCCGCAAATGGCAAAAGCAGCCAGTTCGGCGGGTAGAACAGCGCACTTTGGTAGTTGGCCGCGAGCGGGGCGCCCGCGCCTAAAAGCGGATTCCAAAGCGGCAAGTGCCCGTGGCGCAGCGTTTCCCATGCCCACCAGTGCCACGGCACAAACTGGAGCGAGGGCGTGCCCCAAAAAAGCGCCCATCCCGGCCGCAGAGCAGGGGCAAGCAGGATGAAAGGGGCAAGCAAAAGCAAAAGGCGCGGTGAAATGGCTTTCCGCGCCTTTGTGGTTGCCGTTGAGGCTTTTTGCTTGTGTTGCCCGGCTTGCCCGTATGCTTTTGCCATTGGGGTTTGCCTGTGGAGCATGCTCACTTTACGCGGGTGTGCATTTCCCGAACCGCGAGGTTGCGGTAAAGCCATTCGGTGAGGAACGACGCCGCGACCACCACGGCCAAAACCAGCAGGGTTATTGGTGCAGTTGTCCACAAGTAGTAACTTAGGATGACAAAGGCCGTGAGGCAGGCGAGGATCGCGCCCACGATGATCCACGGCTGCGCGCCGGTTTCACGATAAAGCCGCAAATGGCCGATGCTCACCGCGGCGTAAATCAGCAGAAAGGCGGCGCTGCCCATCATGCCGATGCGGCTCAGGTTGAAAACGTTGGCAAAGACCAAAACCAGCCCGGCGGTGATGAACAGCCCTTCGGTGGCGCGGCCCCACACCTTCCGCTCAAACACCTTGGGCAGTTCGCCCTTGCGGGCGATGGTGTAACTCACGTTGGCGCCGCCGTACAGGGTGGCGTTGATGGCCGAAGAGGTGGCAAACAGCGCAGCGAAAGCCACCAGCCGCAGCCCCCATTTCCCCAAAAAGGCCTGCGCCGCGGC
>JALUBW010000214.1:5645-8710 GCA_027044735.1 Anaerolineales bacterium | reverse complement strand
CCTCGGCCGGATAACCTTTCGCTGGCGCACGATATGGAAGACGCGGTGCGCGATTCCGGCGCTGTGCCCGCAACTGTTGGGGTGTTGGGCGGGCAGGTTGTGGTTGGCTTGAGCGGCGCAGAGTTGGAATATCTGGCTTTGAATGCCAAGGCGCGGAAGATCAGCGCCCGCGATTACGCTGCGGCCATCGCTCAGCAGGCTGATGGCGGCACGACCGTCGCGGGCACACTGATTGCGGCGCGTACCGTGGGAATACGAGTTTTCGCTACCGGCGGCATAGGCGGTGTTCATCGCTGGCCGCCTTACGATGTTTCTGCCGATTTGCCCACTTTGGCGCAAAGCCCGGTGGTTGTGGTTTGCGCCGGGGCAAAAGCCATTTTGGATTTGCCCGCCACGCTGGAAATGCTGGAAACGCTTTCTGTGCCGGTTGTTGGCTATCAAACCGATGAATTCCCTTCGTTTTATTCGCGCGAAAGCGGGCTAAAGGTTTCGGCGCGCGCCGAAAATGCCGAAGAGGTTGCCAAAATTGCGCAGGCACATTGGTCGCTTGGGCTGAACAGCGCGTTGCTGGTGGTTGTTCCGCCTCCGGCGTCTGTGGCTTTGCCCAGATCGGTGGTGGAAAAGGCCGTGGCCGAGGCTGTGGCCGAGGCCGAAAGGCTCGGCATTCGTGGGCAGGAAAGCACCCCATTTTTGCTGAACAAGGTGAGCGAACTGACCGGCCATTCCAGCCTAAAAGCCAATTTGGCGCTGTTGCTCAACAACGCGCGCGTCGCCGGCGAAATAGCGCGGGCGCTTTTCCCGCTATCGCCGCACCGGTTTGAGGTTTAGCCGCTATGCGGGGCAAGCCCTTTCGTGAGGATAGAAAGTGGTGGCGCGGTATGTTAGTTGCCGCGCTTTTCGTTGCTGCCATTCCCCATTTGACGGTGTGGCTTGGTGCGGGCCGCGGCCACGTTTACACCGGACTGCTTTTCAACCCTTACGACGGCTACACCTACCTCGCAAAAATGCGGGAAGGCTGGATGGGGGCGTGGCGTTTCACTTTGCCCTACACCCCGCACCCGGGCAATGGGGCTTACCTTTATTTGTTTCATCTTGCGTTAGGGCATTTAGCGCGCTTTTTGCACCTTTCCCTGCCGTTGGTTTACAACCTTGTCCGTGTGGCCGGGGCGGTGTTGCTTGTGGCCGTGCTGGGTTGGTATTTCGCTCTGCTTTTTCCGTACGATGCTTTTGCTCGTCGCTTTGCTTGGGCAGTGGCCTCGTTTGGTTTGGGGATGGGGTGGGTGGCTTTGCCGTGGGCGCGCCAAATGCCCCCGGCCGATTTTTGGGTGAGCGAGGCTTACCCATTGCTTTCTATGCTTGCTAACGCCCACTTCCCTTGGGCTTTGGCGTTCTTTTTGACCCTAATTCGTCCCGGCCCTGCTCGTTGGTGGGATTTGTTTGCCGCTTTGGGCTTGGCATTGCTTTCGCCTTTTGGCGTTGTGTTGGTGGGCTTTTTGCTTGCTTTGCAGTTTGTGGTGGAATACACTTTTCCAGAAAATGGCGAGCATGGCCGCAACTCGCAATTCGCAACTCGCGACTCGCAATTCACAACTCGCAATTCTTTCTCTGCTCGCTTGCCATTTCCTCCTGCCGCTTCTCAAACCTTTTGCCGGGGTCTGTTGGTGGCTTTGGGAGGGTTGCCTTACACGGCCTATGTTTATTGGGTCACCCACCACGACCCGATTTTGGCGCAGTGGACGGCGCAGAATCGCACCTTGCTCCCGCCGTGGTGGAATTTGTTGGCGGCGTTTTCGCCGTGGGCGCTGGTGGCAGTAGCGGCTTTGTGGCGGCGCCACGCCGCTGTGTGGCGGCTGGCGCTTTGGGCTTTGGCTGCTTTTGGATTGGCGGCTTTGCCCAGTGCGTTGCAGCGCCGGTTTTTGCTTGGGGTTTACGTTCCGCTGGTTGGGCTTTCGGCAATTTGGGTGGCTTCGCGCCCACGCCGCTTGAAGTGGGCTAAGGCTTTGGTTTTGCTTGTGCTCCCCGGCGCGCTTGTAATGATGTTGTTGCCGTTGAAGGGCGCCATTCAAAAGGAGCCCATTTGGTATCTTTCGCGCGATGAATACAATGCCCTTGTTTGGCTTCGTGAGAATACGCCGCGCGATGCAATTGTGCTCGCTTCGCCGGATATGGGTGCGATCATCCCCGCGTGGAGCGGGCGGCGCGTGTTATATGGGCATCCGATGGAAACTGTGGATGGGCCGCGGTACAAGGAATTGGTCGGCGATTTCTTTCGCAGGTGTTTGAAAGGTGCTGCGGCGTGGAAGTTTTTGCGCGACGAGGGCGTGGATTATATTTTCCTTGGCCCTCGCGAGCGGAAGTTGGGCGGTTTGCCGATTTTCATGCCGCCGCAAGCCGTTGCGGCGCGGTTCGGGGATGTGACAATTTACCGTGTCCCGCGGGGAGATGGGCGGTGAAGAGGTGGCGCAGTGCGGACGGCATTTGGCCACGCCCGCTCGCTGTGGCGATGATGGCGGCGGCGTTAGCGGTTTTGCTCCTTCCCCATGCCGGTATGTTGCCGGGCGGGGTGTATTCGGATATCGGCGTTGCGCATCTGCCGCAGATTTTTTACTTGCGGCGGGCATTGTTGCGCTGGCGCACCATCCCGCTTTGGTCGCCAACTTATTACAGCGGCTATCCTTTTTATGCGGATCCACTTGCCGGGATTTGGTATCCTCCGGCGTGGCTGATGGTGGTTTTGCCTTTGCCGTGGGGGTTGTGGGTTGCGCTCGGGCTGCATCTGTTTTGGAGCGCGCTTGGTATGTTTGCGCTTTTGCGGGTTTGGGGGCGCGAGCGTCCTTCCGCTTTGTTCGGCGCTTTGGCATGGGTGCTTTTGCCTAAGATTTGGGCGCATTGGGGGGCAGGGCATATTTCGCTTTTGTTTGCCGTTTCTTGGACGCCGTGGCTTTTGCTTGCGGTGGAGCGCCGCGGGCGCTGGCTGAACCCCGCGGCGGTTTTGGCGCTCATTTTCCTTGCCGACCCCCGCTGGGCGGCTTACGCGGGCATCTTGTGGTTGCTTTGGGAAGCGC
>JALUBW010000214.1:4269-5545 GCA_027044735.1 Anaerolineales bacterium | reverse complement strand
TCCCTAATTCCTAATTCCCTAATTCCCCTTTTCCTCGCCTCCCCTCTCGCCATTCCCCTTCTTCATTACAGCCATTTGAGCACGCGCGCGGCGCTTACCCCTAAGGATGTGCTCCGTTTTTCGCTTGCGCCTTGGAGGCTGGTGGGGCTGGTTTTGCCGCCGGTGAATTGGTTTCACGAATGGGTGATTTACCTTGGCGCGGCTTTGATTTTGCTCGCACTGGTTGCGTGGGCGCGAGGACGTGCGCGTGTTTGGCTCTGGGTGGCGCTGGCGTCGGCGGTTTGGTCGTTCGGAGGGTATTTACCCGGGATGGCTCTGGTCGCTCGCTTGCCATTTGTGGATTTGCTTCGCGTGCCGCCGCGGGCAATGTTCCTTTGCGGCTTTGCGTTTGCCGTGGCGGCCGCCGAGGGTTTGGATGTTTTTTTGCGCTCCGGCAAAAGTCTCCTCGGGGCGCGCGCTCGCCTCGTTTTCTTTCTCCTTGCCGCCGGTGCGGCCTTTTTGGGATTTGCTTTGCTTTCTGCCGCGGGAATGCGGCGCGAGGCGGTGCTCGTTTTGGCAATTTGGCTTGGGGCTTTCGCGTTGCTTGTGGCCGATTTCCCAAAAAGTTGGCGCGCCCCTCTGTGGATTTTTCTCATGCTGGCCGACCTGCTCGTTGTGGATGCGCGCCTTGTGCCGGTGAGCCCGTTTTCGGATGCTTTCACTGTTCCCGCGGCGGTTGAAAAGGCGGCTGATGGTGTCCGCCCGCCGTTTCGGATTTACAGCCCGTCCTACAGCGTGCCGCAGCAGGCGGCGGCTGCCCGCGGCTGGGAACTTGCCAATGGCGTTGACCCGCTGGTGCTGGCTTCGTATGCAAAGTTTATGGAAAGGGCAAGCGGGGTGCCCAATGAGGGCTATTCGGTTGTCATTCCGCCTTTGAAAAACGGCTACCGCATGGCAAATGCTGGTTATTCCCCAAATGCGGCGCTGTTGGGCTTGCTAAATGTTCGGCTTGTGGTGGCGCATTTTCCGATTAGGGCTGAGGGCTTGGAATTGGCAGCGCACGATGCCGAAGTGTGGGTTTACCGCAACCGGCTCGCCAAGCCGCGCGTTTGGCTGGAGGGGAAGGATGGGGTTACCGGCGGCGCGGCGTATTTGGATTGCTGGTGCCCAAACCGGCTGCGCGCCCACGCTGTTGGGGAAGGGCTGCTTGTGTTTTCGGAGGTGGCTTATCCGGGCTGGCAGGCTTTTGTGGACGGCAAGCGCGTCCCATTACAAACCGCGCACGGCATTTTGCGCG
>JALUBW010000214.1:0-4169 GCA_027044735.1 Anaerolineales bacterium | reverse complement strand
GCCAAGGTCGCCAAGGATACAAAGGACGCCAAGGTTGACGCAGAGACGCAGAGGAAAACAAAGGCGCAGAGAAAAAATTTCTGTGTTTTCTGTGGCTTTTCTGTGCCTTCTGTGGTTCTCCTTTCCTCAATTGGTGGAATCTGCGAAATCTGTGGTTTCAACTATCCAATCGGTGTAAATCTGTGTCAATCGGTGGATGCTTCTTCCGGTAGGAGCAGGTGATGCGGGCTTATTTACACTCCCGAAAATGGGCGTTGGGCTACGGGGCTTTGCTTGCCGTGTTGCTCTTGCTCCCCTACGCCGCAGCATGGCAGGCGCAGGGCGAGGCGTGGCGCTTTAGCGGCTTCCTTATCGGCGTGGAGGATGGCAATTCTTATATTGCCAAAATGCTAACCGGCACAGCGGGTGCGTGGCTTTTTCACCCGCCCTACACTACGCAGAGCGTGCCGCCGTTGCCGCTTTTTGGCTTTTACATCCTCGCGGGCAAGTTGGCCGCGCCGCCGGCTTTGCACCTGCAACTGGCGGTTGGCTACCATTTGCTCCGTGCCTTGGGCGTGGTAGCGCTCGTGTTAGCGACGTATGACTTTGCGGCGGCCTTTTTGCCCGCCGAGCGCTGGCGGCGCTGGGCGGTGGTGCTGGCGACGGCGGGCGCAGGCTTAGGCTGGTTGCTCGCGCCTTGGGCGCATTTGAGTTGGGCTGGCCCGCTGTGCTTCTATTCGCCCGAAACCTACGGCTTTTTGGGCGCGCTTTTGCTGGCTCACTGGGCATGGGCGCGCGCTCTCCTCTTGTGGGTGCTGGCTCTCATTTTGGGGAACGGGCGGCATCCCGCCCGCAGGCGTTGGGGCGCGCTCGGCCTGATTTTGCTGCTGCCGTTGGTTCAGCCGTTGGAATTGGCGGTGCTAACGGCCGTGCTGGGCGTTTGGGGCGTTGTGCCGCTTGCGGTGATGGCGCTCCGCCGCCGCCCAAAAGCCATGCGGGACTTTTGGCGCTTTTGGCGCGAGCGCGCGGCATTGCCGTTTGCCGCGGCCTCTGCGCTGGCTCTCGGCTACGCCCTCTTAGCCCGCTTTCACCCCTACCTTCGGCTTTGGTCGGCTCAAAGCCCGCTTCCCTCGCCGCCATTGTGGCAGTATGGCTTGGCCTATGGCTGGTTGATTTTGCTTGCGCTTCCGGCGTGGCGCGGCTGGCGCAGTGCAGGATGGCGCAAAGCCCTGCCGTGGCTTTGGGTTGCCGTAGTGCCTGCGTTGGCGTATTTCCCCATCCTCTCGGCGCAGCGGCGCTTGGCGGACGGGGTGTGGGCGGCGCTGGCGGTGCTTGCCGCGGCCGGAATTGCTGCTTTGCCGCGGCGCTGGGCTTGGCGGCGTGATGTGCTCGCTTACGGCGTGCTGGCGCTTGCCGTTGCCCCAAACTTTTTTATTTGGAGTAACGCTTTTAGGCTTGCCCTCAAGCCTGATGCTCCGGCGTTTTTGCCCGCGGCAGAGGTCGCCGCGTTCCAAAAACTTGCCGCTGAGGCAAATGTGGGCGATGGCGTGCTCGCGGCCTTTCCAACGGCAAACGCCTTGCCCGCGTGGGCGCCAGTTCGGGTGATTGACGGCTTGGGCACCGAAAGCCCCCATTTCCACGATACCCTGCGTGAGGTGAAAAAGTTTTACAGCGCAGGTGCTGATGACGGCTGGCGGCGCACTTTTCTGAGGCGTAACCACCTGCGCTGGGTGTTTTGGGGAGACGCCGAGCGCGCCCTCGGAAGTTGGAATCCGCATGAGGCCGATTTTCTGTGTTTGCGTTATGAGAAGGACGGCTATTCAATTTGGCGGGTATGCGCGGATAAGCCGTAACTTTTCACTTTGCTTTTGGGCGTTTATGGTATAATCTGCCCGCTGACTTAGACCGAGCCTCGGCTTCGGCTGGGACTCTGGAGACTTGCACAAAAGGAGATGCATGGTCATGTCGCTTGATAAAAGCACCAAAACGGAGATCATCCAACAGTTTCACCGTCACGAGCAAGATACGGGCTCTGCCGAGGTGCAGATTGCCATCCTCACCGCCCGTATCAAGCAACTCACCGAGCACCTGAAGGTGCACAAGCACGATGAGGCTTCGCGCCGCGGCTTGCTGAAAATGGTAGGCCGTCGCCGTCGCTTGCTGAACTACCTCCGCCGCACCAATTACCCCCGCTACTTGGAAATTACCGAGCGGCTGGGCATCCGGCGGAAGGCGTAGCCACAGCCCCTAAGCGCGTAGGTTAGCCCTCCTACGCGCTTTTTTCTAATAGGAATTACGCAGTTGCCCGTAGAAGCACTCGTTTTCGTGTCATGGCGAGCCGCCGTAGGCGGCGAAGCCATCCCCCAGACGGTGGAGGAGACCGCTTCGGCGGTCTACAACCGCCTCGCGGTGACATAAAGGGGAAACCGCGTTCAAAGCCTCACCTCACCCCATCAGCCGCAGGGAAAACCCTGCGAAAATCTGCCCTCCGGTTGGGAATTGGAGCATGGGCGTCAGCGGGCGTCGTGCTCGCGCCGCGCGCGCTCCAGTCCCTAACCGCGAGGGCGCAGTTTGGAGGACTGTATGAAACCCGAAAATCATGTTTACGAAGTAGATGTTGCCGGTAAAAAGATAATTTTTGAAACCGGCAAACTCGCCGGTCAGGCAAACGGCGCTGTGACCGCCCGCATGGGTGACACAATGGTCTTTGCCGCGGCGACAATGAGCAAAGAGCCCCGCGAGGGCATTGATTTCTTCCCCTTGCGTGTGGACTACGAAGAGCGGATGTACGCCGGCGGGCGCATTCCGGGCTCGTTTTTCCGCCGCGAAGGCCGCCCTTCCGAAGAGGCAATCCTCACCGCCCGCTTGGTTGACCGCCCCCTGCGCCCGCTTTTCCCTGAAGGGATGCGCAACGATGTGCAGGTGGTGCTCTATTCCTTCTCCGCCGATGAACTGCACCCGATAGACATTTTAGCCATCAACGCGGCATCGGCGGCGCTGATGGTCTCCGACATCCCTTGGGATGGGCCGGTTGCCGCGGTGCGCATTGGTCGCATCAACGGCGAATTTGTGGTCAACCCCACCTTCCCCGAAATTGAAGAATCGGAACTTGATCTGCGGATAGCGGGCTCGCGCGACGCCATCCTCATGGTGGAAGCGGGTGCGAAAGAAGTGCCCGAAGAAGTGATGGTTGAGGCGCTGGCGTTTGGGCATCAGGCGCTCCAACCGATCATTGACATCCAAGAGAAAATGCGCGCCGAGGTCGGCAAGCCCAAAGCCGAAATTACCCCGTTTGTGGTTGAAGATGAACTCAAAGCGCAAGTGGAAGATTTGGTGAAGGAAAGGCTGGAGCAATTGCTCGCCGCGCCGCACACCAAATCCGAACTTTACGACGGCATTGATGCCGTGCGCGATGAAACGATTGAGCAGTTGGGCGTGAGCGACGATGCCGAAGCCGCCCTGAAGGTGAAAATGGCATTTGAGGATGTGCTCAAGAAGGTTGTGCGCAGCCGCATCCTCAACCAAGGCATCCGCCCCGATGGGCGCGGCTACACCGACATCCGCCCCGTGTGGTGCGAGGTGGACATCAGCCCGCGCGCCCACGGCTCCGGCTTGTTTACCCGCGGCGAAACCCAAGTGCTCACGCTGGCAACGCTCGGCACGCCGCGCGAAGCACAGGAAATTGACGGCCTCACGCCGGTGGAAAGCAAGCGCTACATCCACCATTACAACTTCCCGCCGTTCTGCACGGGCGAAGTGCGACCGATGCGCGGCGCTTCGCGGCGTGAAATCGGGCATGGAGCGCTCGCCGAGCGTGCCCTTTTGCCCGTAATCCCGCCCGAAGACCAATTCCCCTACACCTTGCGCCTTGTCTCCGAAGTGCTTTCTTCCAACGGCTCTTCTTCAATGGCATCGGTCTGCGGCTCTACGCTGGCGCTGATGGATACCGGCGTTCCCATCAAAGCGCCGGTTGCCGGTGTGGCAATGGGCTTGATAAAGGAAGGTGATGAATACGCCATCCTGACCGACATCCAAGGCATGGAAGACCACCTCGGCGACATGGATTTCAAGGTCGCGGGCACCGAAAAGGGCATCACCGCCCTGCAGATGGACATCAAAATTGCGGGCATTACCAAGGAAATCATGCACAAGGCGCTGAAGCAGGCGCGCGAAGCCCGCATGTTCATCCT
>JALUBW010000213.1 GCA_027044735.1 Anaerolineales bacterium | reverse complement strand
TACCCGATACAAAAATAGGGCTACAGCTCTGATGGACTGACAAACCGCTGTATTCTAGCCCAATCTCTCCTATCCCCCGATGAGCCTCGCTTACGCTCGGCTCATCTGCCCCCTTCCCTCCCTTACTAAGGGAGGGAAGGGGGCAGCTCCGGCGGGCTGAGCGAAAGCAAAGCCTCGCTGGAGCGGGGGTAGGGAGAGATAGTCTTCGGAAAAAGCGCTCATTCAACCGTGACCGATTTGGCGAGGTTGCGCGGCTGGTCTACGTCCAAACCACGCATGGCGGCAATGTGGTAGGCCAAAATCTGAAGGGGCACTACCGTGACAACAGGGCTAAGCAGCCAAGGGGTGGGCGGCACCCAAAGCACTTTGTCGGCCACCGGCGACAGTTCCTCATCGCCGTCCGTCGCCACAACAACCACCGGAGCGCCGCGCGATTTCGCCTGCTCAACCTGCATCACCATTTTCGCATACCACGGGTCTTGCGCCGCAATTGCTACCACCGGCGTTTCCTCATCCAGTAAAGCGATGGGGCCGTGTTTCATCTCACCGGCAGGATAGCCTTCCGCGTGGATATACGAAATCTCCTTCAATTTTAGAGCGCCCTCGTAAGCGGTGGGCATGTTGATGCCGCGGCCAATGTAAAGCGTGCTCCGCACGTCCTTCATCCAGCGCGCGACCTCAACCACTTCCTCCTCACGATCCAGCACTTGCCCCACCAAATCGGGAATCAAGCGCAAATCGGCCACTAAAGAGCGGCGCTTTTCCGCAGAAATCACACCCCGCATATCCGCCAGCAAAACAGCGAGCATGTACAAATCCACCAGCGGCGCCGTGTAAGCCTTGGTAGAGGCCACACCGATTTCCGGGCCAACTTGCATAGAAATGTAGCCATCGGCAATCCGCATGGCTTGCGAGCCAATAGCATTCACAATAGACCAAAGCAGAGCGCCGCGCTTGCGCCCCTCTTGCATGGCAGCCAAAGTGTCGGCCGTTTCACCGGACTGGCTGATTGCCAGCACCACATCATCCTCGCCCACCAGCGGGTCGGAATAGCGAAATTCCGAAGCCACCATTACTTCAACCGGAATGCGGGCGATGCGTTCTATCAAAATTTTACCAACCAAACCAGCGTGGTAAGCAGTGCCGCAAGCGGTGATAAAAATTTTCCGAATGCGGTGCGCCAACTCAGGGGTCAAATTCAAAGTATCAAGGTGCACTTTGCCGCTTTCAAAATCCACCCTGCCCGCTATGGTATCGGTAAGGGCGCGGGGCTGCTCGTGGATTTCCTTCTGCATAAAATGCCGATATTGCCCCTTTTCGGCCGCTACGGGGTCCCAAGGCACAATTTGAGGCTCCACGGTGAGAGGCTCGCCATCCAGCGAAAAAATTTCTGCCCCATCTCGGCTGACAACGGCCATTTCGCCCGGGTTCAAGAAGGCAACGCGGCGGGTATGCTCAAGGATGGCGGGTAAATCCGAAGCGACAAACATTTCACCTTCACCAAAGCCAATAGCAATGCCGCCAGCGTTGCCTAAGCGAGCGGCTATGATTTTATCCGGCTCGGAAGCCGAGAAAAGCACAATAGCGTTTGAGCCCTCAAGCAAAAGCAAAGCACGCCGCACGGCCTCGGCCAAGCCTTCGGCGGGGTCGTAAAACCGCTCCACCATGTGGGCGATGACTTCGCTGTCAGTTTCAGAGCGGAAGGAAACTCCCTCAGCCGCCAATTCATCGCGCAAGGCGAGGAAATTTTCAACGATGCCGTTGTGCACAATCACCACACTGCCGCGCTCGCTGAGGTGCGGATGCGCATTGTGGCGAGAGGGCACACCATGAGTTGCCCAGCGCGTGTGTCCAATACCGAGGTTTCCCGAGAGAGGGTTTTCTTCCACCATCTTTTGCAGGCGGTCTAATTTGCCGACTTCGCGCCTCAGTTCAACCTCGCCGTCCGAACTGAGGACGGCAATGCCGGCAGAATCGTAGCCGCGGTATTCCAAGCGTTTCAATCCGTTGAGGATGATAGGCGTAGCATCACGTGGCCCTATGTAGCCCACTATGCCGCACATAGTAACCTCCAAAAGTTGAATTGCGCGGGGAAGTGCCTCGCGCGGAGCAAGGAGATGGGAAAAGGCCCCACGCGCGCCCACGGCAACGCGAGGCAAAACCCGCTTTTTAGCAAAAGGCTGAGATTGAGCGCGCCGCTCCCCGGCGTTTTGTCCGCTCGGTTACCCGAGCGGCGTTGTCGCCGAGGTTGACAATTTCCCCCTGCTTTTGGGAGGGACGGGGCGCGGCAACCCCGTGAGGGCATCCGCCGATCTTCCGATTTTCCCGGCTGCCGCCGGTTAGCCCTGCCTCGCGGCAGGGAACCCTCATCCTCGTCACCCAACACAAGTTGGGCCCGGCGCTATTCCCTCCATGCTAAACGCAAATTTTAGATTC
>JALUBW010000212.1 GCA_027044735.1 Anaerolineales bacterium | reverse complement strand
AATTCTGCGCCCATTTTTGCAACCTCTTGCTTGGCCACGGAGTCAATCAAGCGGGTGCGGGCGGCGTCGTGCACAAATTGGGCGCTCAGGTATGCCAAGGGCACCAGCAGCAAGAGCACCAGCACCCCCGAAAGCCGAAGTGGGCGCGGCAGGTCGCCTAATTTGTGAATTTGGAAGACGTTGTTTTCCCCGAAATTGAGCACGTAAAACACCACCATTGAGGCAAAGGCAATGGCGATGGCGTTGGTTAGGAAGAGCAGGAACGCGCCGCCGGCTACATCCCAGCGCCCCAAGCCAATGCCGATGCCGACAACATCCAACGGCGGCATGAGGGTGGTTGCAATTGCCACACCGGGCAGCGAAGGGGAAATTTCGGGCATTGCCCACGCAAACGCGGCGGCTGTGCCGCCTGCAAGCGCGATGGCAAGGTCTATCGGCCCTGGTCGCGTGCGCGACAGCACCTCATGCGGCAATTGCTGGAGCGGCACAAACGGCAGGGGGCGGTTTATCAGCGTGAGCACCGCGGCGGTGATGATGGCAACGATTGTGCCGCGCAGGAGAGCGGAAGAGGCGTCTTTCCAAAGGCGTTCATCGCCGGTGAGCGCGGCAAGCCCAAACCCCAAAATCGGCGTCATCAGCGGCGCAACTAACATAGCCCCGATCACCGTAGCGCCCGAGTCTATCAGCAGCCCTAAGGTGGCTATCACGCTGGAAAGGAGCACCAGCAGAAAATAGTCAAAATCGGGGCGCGAGCCCTCACGCAGTTGGGCAATGACGGTGCCGCGGCGCTTCATGTCCACCGCGCGTACCTGCTTGCGCCACCACTTGAGCGTTAAAAACCGCCATTGGGTCGGGCGGACAAGAATGCCCAGCAGTTGGGAGATTTTACCGGATAGGCCTTTGCCCTTGCCGTTGGGAGAGTTGTTTTCCATGCCGCGTTTGCCCAATCTTCCAAACGTGCATCCGCCGGAGCGCTGAGGCTCTTGCCTCGGCAACTCCGGCGGTGGAGGTCAGTAGGAGTAGTGTAAGGCGTCTACCGGACAGCGCGTTAGGCACAATCCGCATTCATAACACGCATCCGGATGGATGGCGATTTTCTTGTTTTCGTCCAGATAAAGGGCGCGGTAGAAGCAACTAAGCACGCAGAAGTTGCAGCCGGTGCACTTTTCGGGCACTAAAATTGGCGGCTCGGTCATTTCAGGCGGCTTTTGTTTGAGCGTTAGGCCTTGAATTTCCGCCACCGAAGAATAGCCGTGGTCGTCAAGCCATTTATTCAACTGGCGGGCAATTTTGGTGAAAATTTTAGGGCCGCGCACGATGGCTGCTGTGCAGATGCCGACCGCGCTCGCACCCGCCATTAGGTATTCCACCACATCCGTTCCTTTGCTGATGCCGCCGACGCCGATGACGGGGATGTCCACTACCTGCGCAATGTCGTACACCATCCGCAGTGCAATGGGCTTCAGCGCAGGCCCCGAAAGCCAGCCGTAGCCTTTGCCGCCCATCAGGGGGCGACCGCCGCGCTCAATGTCAATTCCAAACGCGGGGCCGAACGAGTTTGTGGCGACAATCGCGTCCGCTCCGGCTTCTTGAGCCGCCAATGCCAGTGGTTGAGGCTCGCGAAACGGGCTCATTTTCACCATTACCGGCACATCCAGCGCTTCTTTGGCGGCGCGAATGGCCTCTTGCATCGGCGTTGGGTCGTCGGGGATGTAGTGGGTGCTGAGTTCTACCGCATCGGCAAAAGGCTTGATTTTGGGGGCTAACTCGGCGATTTGCTCGGCAGTGTAGCCCATGCTGATAATGACGGGCACGCCCGCGGCATCGGCCGCGGCGCGGATTTTCGGGTATTCATGTTCAATCCACTGCTCCGGCGGCAATTCCGACCACAATTCGGTGTTCAGAAAGTAATTCTTCAAGTCCGCCATGTTGGGCCTGGGCACATCGGCGGCGGTGGTAGAGATGGTTTTGGTAACAACCGCGCCGACCCCGGCGTCAATGCAGGCTTGCACCGCCACCGCGTCGCGCACGGGCGGGCCGGCGGCGGGCATCAACGGGTTTGACAGCGTAAAGCCGAGAAGTTTGGTGGTCAAGTCAGCCATAAACACCTCAATTCAGTTGGATTGGGAGGCAGGAGGCGGTGGCTCCTGTTCTGGGGATTGGTCAGGAGAGGCAACGGCAGGGAGTTCCTCTTCCATGCGGATTTGACCGCGCAGGAAAGCGCCTTCTTCGGTGGCAAATGCCGAAGTGGTGACGTTTCCCCAAACGCGCCCCGTGCGGCGGATTTCTACCCGCTCGGCGGTAATGTTGCCCTGCACAATTCCCATCACGACCACGGTTTTGGCGTGCAGGTTTTCGCAGGTAACCCGTCCACTCTCGGCGACCACAAGCAAGCCATCAAGGGCGATTTTGCCCTCAAATGAGCCTTCTATGCGCACGCCGCCGTTGCCGCTTAGCCTGCCTTTCACTTGAATGCTGCTGCCGATTACGGAGGTTACTCTGCCTGTGGGGCGGATTGGCAGGGCCGCAGTCTTGGCGGGAGTTTGTTCTGCCGCTTCGGTGGGGCGCTTGCCGCGGCGGAATACCGACATGGTTTAGCCTTTCAACTGTTCTGCCAACTTGGGCAGTGCTTCGGGATCGGGGAAGCCCATGATGTTGTAGCCGTTATCCACATACAGCACTTCGCCGGTGATGCGCCGCGCCCAGTCGGAGGAGAGGAAAACCGCGGCGTTGCCGATGTCTATCGTGCTGATTTCGGCCTTGATGGGCGAAAGTTCCAAAATGGTTTTATAAAGGCTGCGGAAGCCCGAAATGCCCGCGGCGGAAAGCGTGCGGATTGGCCCGGCGGAAATGGCATTGACGCGTATCCCCATTTTGCCGAGGTCGTAGGCAAGGTAGCGGACACTGGATTCCAGCGCGGCTTTGGCGACGCCCATGACGTTGTAGTGCGGCACGGCTTTGACGCCGCCGTAGTAGGTCATGGTGATTATGCTGCCGCCTTCGGGCATCAGGGGTTGGAAGGCGCGCGCCAACGCCGTCAGCGAATAGACGCTCACTTCCATTGCGGTCAAAAAGCCCTGCCTGCTCGTTTGGTAGTAGGGGCGGGCGAGGTCTTCGCGTTCGGCGTAGGCCACTGCGTGGATGAGGATGTCAATTTGACCGAAGTGGTCTTTGGCTTTGGCGGTGATGGCTTCAATTTCATCGTCTTTGGTGAGGTCACATTGTTCAACAAATTCGCAGCCGATGGATTCGGCCAGCGGGCGCACGCGCCGTTCCAGCGCGGGCACGGCGTAACTTATCCCGAGCGTTGCTCCTTCGCGGTGCAATGCTTGGGCAATACCCCAAGCGATGGAGCGGTTGTTGGCAACGCCAAAAACCAATGCTTTTTTGCCTTCAAGCAGACCCATTTTCGTTATTCCTCCTTCACAGTTAGGATGGGAAAGCGCTGTTCAAGCACCTTTGGATGTACGAGGAACCGCCAGGGGATGCTTTTCCACGGCTCCGGCACTGTGTTTAACCCCACGCGCGGCCCGCGAGTAACGCTTTCTTCGGGAAATGAGACGCCGAATTCCACAAACAGCGTTGAATTGGGCGCACAGAGGTCTAATCCGTTGAACTTGCCGTCAATGCCCAAGGCATAGCACAGTTTTGCGGGGCCGTTTGCCCATTCTTTGGGTGGTCTGCCGGCGCGGCGGGAGGCTATGCGTTCCAGCCCCTCGGTAGGCCACAGCGCCCGCACCAGCACCGCGGCGGGGAAGCCTTCGCGCTCGGTGACTATGTTGAAAAGCCAGTGCATCCCGTAGGTGAAATAGACGTAGGCGTGGCCGGGGGGACCGTACATGACGGCTGTGCGGGGAGTTTTGCCTGAGCGGGCATGGCAGCCCAAATCTTCTTCGCCGATGTATGCTTCGGTTTCTATGATTATGCCCGCCGTGCGCGTGCCGTCATCTTCCACATGCACCAAGCGCGCTCCCAAGAGGTTGCGCGCCACTTCCAAAGTCGGCCTTGCGAAAAATTCCCGTGAAATGCGTTCCATAACGCCTGTACTGAAACGGGTTTGGCATAAGTGGTTGGGAAATTGTACCATGTGAGTGAATTTGGCAGGTTGGGCAATTCAGCAAAGGGGTTGGGGGTAAAGAAGGACAACCGTCACCCGCCGCAAAGGGAAAATCGTGGTAGACTTTAAAAAGCGTCAAGGCGCTAAAAAGCGCCCATATCCGTTCTCTCTGCAAAGGAGGAGGCAGAATATGAGAGGTAAGAAAATTCTCGCATTGTTGATTTTGGTGGCGTTTGTGCTTCCGGCGGTGTTGACCGCGTGCGGCAAGGCAACGCCCACGGCCGCACCGGCGACTAAAGCCCCCGCGGCTACGCAGGCGCCCGCGCCGACGAAAAAGCCCGCTGCTACTCAGGCGCCAACCCAACCTCAAAGCCCGCTGGGGGTCAAGCCTGAGGATTTGCAGGGCGTGACCATCACTTTGTGGCATGTGTGGTCGCGCGGCACGGGCGATCGCTTCCAGCAGATGGTGGATGAGTTCAACTCCACCAACAAGTGGGGCATCACTGTGAAGGCTATCAACCAAGGCCACTACAGTGATGTTTTTAACAAGATGAACGCCGCTATCAACTCCGGCGATTTGCCCAACATTGTGGTCGGCTATAACAACCAAATGGCCGCTTGGGATCAGGCCGGTGGCGTCATCGTTGACATGAACAAATACATCAACGACCCCGTGTATGGCCTGAGCAAAACTGATCAGCAAGATTTTTACCCTGTGTTTTGGAATCAGGATGTTATCAACGGCAAGCGCCTTGGTTTCCCTGTGCAGCGCTCGGCTCAGATGATGTTCTACAATGTCACTTGGGCGAAGGAACTTGGCTTTGACAAGCCGCCTCAAACTGTTGAGGAGTTCAAAGAGCAGAGTTGCGCTGCGGCGCAGGCCAACAACTCCGATGACAATTCCGACAACGACGGCACTGGCGGTTACATTGTCACCTCCGGCGCTTCTGCCATTTCTGGGTGGATCTGGGCGTTTGGCGGCGATATCACCGACGCCAGCGGCAAATACACCTTTGATACGCCGCAAGTGAAAGAAGCCCTTACTTACTTGAAAGACTTGTACGATAGCGGCTGCGCTTGGTCTGGTTCTACCCGCTACCACAACTCTGAATTTGCCACCCGCCAAGCCTTGTTTACCACCAGCAGCACGGCTGGTATTCCTTACCAGCAGAGCGCTATGAAGAAGGCCAACTCCAAAGACGAGTGGACGCTTATTCCGTTCCCGTCCAAGGTTGGGCACCCCGTAATAGATATTTACGGGCCTTCAATGGCGATTGTAAAGGCCACGCCTGCTCAGCAGTTGGCTTCGTGGCTGTTCATCAAGTGGTTCACTTCCCCGCAGAATCAAGCCAAGTGGGTTGAGGCGAGCGGTTACTTCCCGACCCGCAAGTCCACCGTCAAGTACTTGGCGGACTACATCAAGACTCACCCGCAGTGGGAGGCAGCGCGCGAAGCAGTTGAGAAAGGCTACGGCAGGTTCGAGCCGGCTGATGTTTCTTGGAACTCGGTGCGGCAAGCCCTTTCTCAAACTGTGGCTAAGATCTTCCAAAAAGACTTCAAGCCCGACCAAATTCCTCAACTCCTGAAAGACCTGCAAAAGCAGGCTGAAGAATACTGGTCGGAGGCGCACGGCGGATAGGCTGACGCCATCTGAACGAAGACAAAAAAGCCCGCGGTGAAAGCCGCGGGCTTTTACATTTAGAGGTGGGGAAGAAAAGCGCTGATCTTATGGACTACGCAGAAAATGTTGCCTTTTTAGCAAATTGGCTCTTTGCCCGATGTGCCACCCTACACCAATGTGTAGCGGTGAGCGCTAATCGGCGTTTATATCCGGCATCCACTCGGAGATGTTGTGCTTGACAGCATAAGTGGCGAGTTCTATGCGGTTGCGCATTCCGAGTTTTTCCATGATGGAGGAAACATAATTGCGCACCGTGCCTTGGCTAAGGCTGAGTTTTTCGGCGATTTCGCGGTTGCTTTTGCCTTTTGAAACCAGTTCCAGCACTTCCATCTCGCGTCCCGAAAGCCCTTTGAAGGCGCTTTCTTCCATGTTCATTTCCAAACGACGCAGGCGTGCAGCCATACGGCTGGCGGTATGGGGATCAAACGCGGCTTTGCCGGAGGCGGCGTTGCGAATTGCCCGCACAAGTTCGCTGCTACCCACTTCTTTGAGCAAATAGCCCGCGGCGCCTACGCGAAGGGCGTGTGAGATAAATTCCTCGTTCAAATACGAGGTGAGAATGATGACTTGAGTTTCCGGATGCCGTTGACGGATCAACCGGCAGGCTTCAAGGCCGCTTTGGCCTTTTAGCCTCACGTCCATGATAACAACATCCGGCCTATAGCGCTCTACTTGCATCAGGGCTTCGTTTGCCGATGATGCTTCGGCGACCACTTCCATATCTGCCTCGGCATCCAAAAGGGTGCGCAACCCTATGCGCACCACTTCGTGGTCGTCCACTATCAACAAGCGAGTCTTTCTCATACTACCTCCCATTCCTCTCCTAATGGCACTTCAAGCGTTACAAGCGTGCCGGAGCGGGATGAATTTAGTTTGAATTTGCCGCCGAGCAGGTGGGCTCTATCTTGCATATTTCTCAGCCCATAGCCGGGGTCAACGGGGTTGGGTAGGCCGACTCCGTGGTCTTGGATTTCCAGTTTTAGCAGGTCGCTGTTTTCGTCTTTGATTCGGCGCAAGCGCACTTCAATAAGAGGGCTGCGCGCGTGGCGGATTGCATTTGAGAGGGCTTCGCGGGTGAACGAAAGGATGTGGGTTGTGGCTTCGGGCGACAGCGAAGGTATTTCCCCTTCTGTTTCAAGGTAGATTTCAGTGCCCGAAATGCGTCGTGCTTCGTCCACCAATCGCTCAAGCGCTCCTGCAAGGTCAAGCGTTTCGGGTTCTTCGCTTAGGTCTTTTAGAAAATGGCGGAGTTCGGCAATGGCTTCGTTAATCCCGTCCATAAGCCGGTCAAGGTCGGCGGCAATTTCTTCGTCGTCCACCTTGTTTCTCAGGGCTTGTGCTACTAAACCGGCGGCGTAAACTTTTTGGATTGCTCCATCGTGCAGGTCACGGGCAATGCGCTCGCGCTCAATGGCGGCTACTTGCGCTTGTTCCATTCGCTCAATCAGACGGTCGGTTTCAAATTCAAACACTTCAAGCCCTAAAATTACGGCAACCGAAAGCACAAGCACCACTGCGGTTTGATAGGCTTCTACGGGCAGGATGAAAAGCCGTTGGAAAGTGAGGGCATCCATCAGCGAGAACGGGAAGTGTGGGGGCGAGACGACCAATCCTGCCAGCACGCCGTAGGCTAAAAGCGATGCTCCCGCTATCCGCAGCAAGTTGTAGATCGTGGGGAGTTCAAGGGGAAGCAGTCGCAACTTTGCTTGCTTTCTAAGCCCCCATGCGGCCATAACGGCGCCCGGGAATCCCATGAAGTAGCGCGCTGTGGTTTCGGCTATCCACTTCCATTCGGAAACGTCTTGCCGCAGGGCGAGGTCAAGGTAAAACGGTATGGTTACCCATGCTAACCATACGATGAATGGGAGTTTTCTTACCCATTCCCATCCCTTTGGGAATGGGGCGGAAAGTGTGACGCCGAATTGGAATAGGGAAGCGAACGATGCCGCGAGCAGAAATACTTGGATTGCCTCAAGTGCGGTTAGCGCGCTTGCGTGTGTGTATGGGGCCTGAAGCGGCAAGAAAAAGTTCCCCCATTCGTAAAACCCTTGCAAAATGCCAAAAGCGGCCAGCCACGGCATACTGCGCGCCAGTGCAAGCCTTGAATAGCGCCGAGTTTGAAATAGGATGGCTATCCCCATCACAAACAGCACTTGCCCGTAAACGAACAGCATTAGGGGGCGGTTTATTTCAAACCAATGGCGCACTTGGTCGGCAAGCATGGGGGTATTTTACCATGACGGTTGTCACATGATTTGGGGTAAAGGGCTTCATCTGCGCGGCGGGTGAAGTGGTGTTGTAATGCTGAGGCGGCGGTTTGCCGTGAGGCGAACTGTTGAGAAATGGGGTAAAATTATTCTGCGCATGGGTGGCGCAAAAATTTTGCAGCGAGGCAAACATGGAGTACCTTTGGTCGCCGTGGAGGATGGAGTACATTGAAAATCATTTCAACGAGCCCGGCTGCGTGTTTTGCAAGGCTTTGGAACATGAGGACGGGCCGGAGAATTTGATCGTGTATCGCGGCCAGCGGGCTTTTGTAATGCTCAACCGCTACCCTTACACCACCGGGCACCTGATGGTGATTCCTTACAAGCACGAATCCGACCTCGCCGCGCTGGAGGCGGCGACGCGCGCGGAAATGATGGAACTCACCGTGCAGGCCATTGCTGTGCTCCGCAAGGTTTACCACCCGCAAGCGTTCAACGTGGGGATGAACTTGGGCGCGGCCGCGGGCGCGGGCATCGCTGCCCACCTGCACATGCACGTGGTGCCGCGCTGGTCGGGCGATACCAACTTCATGTCCACCTTAGCGCACACGCGCGTGCTCCCCGAAGCCCTTGAGGATACCTACAAGCGGGTGCATTCCGCGTGGATTGCTTTGCACGGTGCACCTCAAGAACATGCGGCAACGTAACGCCGCATGTTCTTTTTTGTCAAGGATGAAAACCACAGATTGCACGGATTAGCGCAGAGGGTAACGCTAAGGACGCCAAGGGTAACGCAGAGGCGCAGAGAAAGCAGAGGCGCAGA
>JALUBW010000211.1:6340-8785 GCA_027044735.1 Anaerolineales bacterium | reverse complement strand
GGGGGAAAGACTTCCCGTTCCACCATAGCGGCGGTGGCGGGCGGCAGGGTGAGGCCGGCGCGCAAAATGCTTTTGATGGCGCGGGTGAGCGCGAGCGGCAGTTCGGCAATTTGGCGCGCCAACTTCAACGCCTCTGACTTTGCCTCCCCCGAGGGCACAACGCGGTTGGCAAGGCCATGCTCGTAGGCCTCGTCGGCGCTGAGCACCTTGCCCATGAGAAGCCAATCCAATGCCCGCGCGTAGCCCACAAGCCTCAGCAGGCGCTGCCCCATGCCCCAGCCCGGGGTAACAAACCAGCGGGATTGCACAAAGCCAAGGTCGGCGTCGGCGGAAAGCACCCGCAGGTCGCAAGCAAGCGCCACCTCCGAGCCGCCGCCGCGCGCCGGCCCGTTCACCGCCGCTATCGTCGGGAAAGGCAACCCTTCCAAAGCATTGAGGGCGCGGGTCATCAAGACGCTCATCCTGCGGCCATCCTCCTCGGTTGGATAATCGGCCAGTTGTTTCAAATCACCGCCGGCGATAAAAGCCCGCCCCGCGCCAGTAACAACTAAGGCACGCAGGTCGGCGGCGCGCGCCTCTTCAACCCGTTCCCCAAACTGCTCCATTGCCTCCCACGAAAGGGCATTGAGGACTTGCGGGCGCGCCACTTCAATCAAGCCCACATGCTCGGCAGGGAAAGTGAGAGTTACCGATGCCATTCAAGCCTCCTTATGGATGGGCACGGCATTACCATCCACCGATTAACACAGATTTACACTGATTGGAGAAGAAACACAGAAACACCACAGAAAACACAGAAATTTGCAGAGAACATAGAAAGAGAGAGGGATTGAGGGATTGGGGGGACCCTCTGCGCCTCTCCGTTAATCTTGGCGTCCTTTGCGTTTCTTGGCGTCTTGGCGTTAACCTCTTTGCGCCTCTGGGCGAGGCGATGCCTCGCCCCTACTCTGCGTCTCTGCGTTAACCTTGGCGTCCTTTGTGTCCTTGGCGCCCTTGGCGCTACCATCCACCGATTGACACAGATTTACACTGATTTGGTTGCTGAAACCGCAGATTTCGCGGATTCCTCTGCGGCTTTGAATTGCCGAAAAGATTATACCCCCCCGCCACCAAAGTTTGTGCTATAATGGCTATGCGCAGCGGCTATACGCATCACTATACGCAACTCAGGAGGCGTAAAATGCCCGAAACCGGACAATCACCAAAAGAGCAAATTCCATTGCACATAAGCGGCGATTTGCCGCTCGCACCGATTATCAAAGCATGGCAGGTTTACTTGCAAGACAACGGCTATTCCCCCTACACCATCAAAGCCTTTACCGGCGACCTAAACCTGCTCGCCAAGTACCTGCCGCCCGACTACCCCGTCAACCGCATTTCAACCGACCACCTCAACGCTTTCATGGAATGGGTGCGGGAAGGCCGCGGCGTGCCATGCAAGCCCAAAACCTGCATGAGGCGCATTACCTCCCTCAAATCGTTCTTCAAGTGGCTTTTTGAAAACGGCGTACTACTCACCAACCCCGCCGAGCGGCTGATACAGCATTCAGTGACCAGCCCTCTGCCCGAAGTGCTTTCCCCGCAAGAGGTGGAAGCCGTGCTCCAAACAGCACAGAAAATTTGGAAACAGCCGCCGCACGATACCCGCCCCTACGCGCTGGTTTCGCTCCTGCTCAGCACTGGTATCAAGAAAAGCGAAACCGTGAACATCCACTTAGAGCACCTCGCCTTGGAAGAAAGCCCTCCTTACTTATTCGTGCGCTACCCCAGCCCAAAGCACCGTTACCGCGAGCGCAAAATTCCCTTGCCTGCCGAGTGGGCAGAAATTTACAATGCTTACCGCCAGCAATATAGGCTTACCGACCGCCTCTTTCCGTGGACGGCACGCCTGCTGGAGTATGTGCTTGAAGACCTCGGCGAAGCCGCGAACATCCAGCATCGGCTTTCGTTTTCCATTTGCCGGTGGACTGCAGCGCTGATAGACTTGCGCGCCGGCATGCCGCCGAACAACATCCGCCAAAAACTCGGCATTTCTAAAGTGCAGTGGCGCGAGGTTTATCAAAAACTCCAACGGCTGGATGAGATAACGCCAAGGAGTTAACGCAGAGGCGCAAAGAGTAACGCAGAGGCGCAGAGAAAAAGCAAAGACGCAGAGAGGTTAACGCCAAGGACGCCAAGGGCACAAAGGACGCCAAGGTTACGCAGAGACGCAGAGTAGGGGCGAGGCATCGCCTCGCCCAGAGGCACCAAGAGGTTAACGCCAAGAGCGCCAAGAAATGCAAAGGACGCAAAGAGAAAACCACAGATTACGCAGATTGGCACAGATTTTATCTGCGGAATTTACGGAATCTGCGGTTTCAATCATCCAATCGGTGTAAATCTGTGTCAATCGGTGGATGGTAACGCCAAGGGCGCCAAGGAGCGCAAAGACGCAGAGGAAACAGA
>JALUBW010000211.1:0-6240 GCA_027044735.1 Anaerolineales bacterium | reverse complement strand
CAGATTAGCGTTCTATTAGAAAATCCACCATCCCTCTTGACACATCAAAGGGGCGCTCCTATAGTGATAAAAGTAGGCGCGTTGTTTTACCTTTGCTGTTGCCGCAAAGCGACAACGCGCTCTTGCCGTTAAAGCCCACTCAGGGGAGTTGTCACCATGATAGATGTCCAAAACCTCACCAAAACTTATGGCCCCCGTTTGGCGATAGACAACCTTACATTCCACGCCAATAAGGGCGAAATCCTCGGCTTCCTCGGTCCAAACGGAGCGGGGAAGACCACCACAATGCGCATCCTCACGGGCTACATGCCGCCCACCTCGGGGACGGCGCGCATTGCCGGTTATGATGTGGTGGACGATTCGCTGGAAGTGCGCAAACGCGTTGGCTACCTGCCCGAAACCGTGCCGCTTTACCCCGATATGACAGTGTTAGATTACCTAATTTTCATGGGCAAATTGCGGCGTACCCCAAACGTGGTAGACCGGGCATGGGAAGTGCTTGAGCGCGTAGGAATGGCGGAGCGCGCCGGCAGTTTCATCGGCTCGCTTTCCAAAGGTATGCGCCAGCGCGTCGGCTTGGCACAGGCGATCATCCACAAACCTGAAGTCCTGATTTTGGACGAGCCAACAATCGGCCTTGACCCAACCCAAGTGGTGGAAGTGCGCGAACTGGTCAAGGAAATCGGCAAAGAGCACACCGTAATCCTTTCTACCCACATACTTGCTGAAGCACAACAGTTGTGCGACCGCGTGCTCATCATCAATCAAGGAAAAATTGTGGCCGAAGATACGCCGCAAGCGCTGCAATTGCGGCTGCAAGGTGGCAGGCGCATCATTGTGGAAGTGCGCGGCGACAAAATTGACGCCCTTGAAAAACGGCTGAGCGGGCTTCCGGGCGTGCGCGGCGTCGGCGCGCTATCGCAAGGGCGCTTGGAGATCCTCGTAGAAGAAAACGAAGAACTGCGCCCGCTCATTGCCCGCACCGTGCTGGAAAACGGCTACGACCTGCTTGAAATGAGGCTGGCCGAAATGAGCCTTGAAGATATCTTCTTGCAACTGGTCGGCGAAGAAAGCGAA
This sequence comes from Anaerolineales bacterium, assembly GCA_027044735.1. Classification (GTDB taxonomy): domain Bacteria; phylum Chloroflexota; class Anaerolineae; order Anaerolineales; family DRMV01; genus JALUBW01. The sequence continues at coordinate 5,163 of JALUBW010000211.1, read as the reverse complement.
GCCGGGCAAGAGCAAGGAAAACCACCTGCCGAGGGCGAAGCACAATCCAACACTCCGGCAGATGAAGAAGCCAGCGAGGAGGGCTAAACCATGCGCAACATCTGGATCATCACCAAACGGGAATACGCCCGCTATTTCACCTCGCCTGCGGCGTACTTGGTCGCTTTCCTCTATTTGCTGGTGTTAGGCATCATCTTTTACGCCAACGTAGCCGCCAGCGCCATGAACGCCTTTATGCGACCATACGCCCCCGGCGTTGACATCATCATCAACCCGATAACCACCCTGCTGGTGTTCATCACCCCAGCCCTCACCATGCACCTATTGGCCGCCGAACAACGCAACGGCACTTTGGAACTGCTCCTCACAGCCCCAATCCGCGATTGGGAGCTTATCATCGGCAAATGGCTGGGCAGTTTCTTGTTTGTGACCACGCTTACGCTGATAACGCTGGTGTACCCAATAACGCTCAACTTTTTGGTGAAGCCGGGGATAGATTGGGGGCCGGTAATTAGCGGCTACCTCGGGCTTATCCTGATGGGCGCGGCGTTTACCGCCCTCGGGACGGCAATTTCGGCCATGTTCAACAACCAAATAGCGGCTTTTGTCGCCTCATTGGCGTTTTTCCTGCTTTTGTGGATTATCGGCTTTCCAGCGCACGGCCTTGGCGGCAGCGAAATTTGGCAGTATTTGGACTTCAGCAACCATTTCTACGACACCCTCGCGGTGGGGATTATTGACACGCGCGACATCATCTACTACCTAAGCGTAACAGCGTTCGGCATCTTTGCCGGCAGCATCATCGTAGAAACTCGGAGGTGGCGCTAATGGACACTAAAGAACGAATTGCCCCGTGGCTTCTGGCGCTGAGTGTTGTGGCGCTGGTGGCCGCCGCCGCCGAATACTATGTTTGGCGCGGCTGGAAGCCGACCGTCCTCCTCACATTGGGCGTTGCAGTGCTGGCAATTGCTGTTTACATGCTTCTGGTGCCCGATAAAGTGCGCGCAGCCCTCACCGGCCGGCAAGCCCGTTACGGCAGCAATGCCTTGGTGCTTTCACTGGCTTTTATCGGCATCTTGGCGGTTATCAACTACATAGGCTACCAATACCCCAAACGCTGGGACCTAACGGCAGATAAAACCCACACTTTGGACAAAGTGACCATTGATACCCTCAAGCAATTGCCCAAGCCGGTGAAGGCAACAGCGTTTTATTCAAAACGGATATCGCGCGACACCGCCAAAAACCTGCTGGACCAATACCAATTTGCCTCCCACGGCAAGTTCAAATATGAATTTGTGGACCCCGAAGCACATCCAGCGCTTGCCAAAAAGATGGGTATAACGCGCGATGGCACAATAGTGCTTCAAATGGGCGACCAAACGGTAAAAGTGACTGATGCCACCGAAGAAGACCTCACCGCCGGTTTGGTAAAACTCCTTCACCCCACAAAACAGGTGGTTTACTTCCTCGTTGGGCACGGCGAACACACACCCGACAAATACGGCGACAGCGGCTACACATTCGCCCGCCGTGAACTCCAAAACAAAAACTACACGGTCAAAGTGCTCACATTGGCGGGCAAAAAGGAAGTACCGGAAGATGCAAACGTAATCATCATAGCAGGGCCGCAAAAGCCGCTGGCCGACTCCGAAGTCAAATTGCTAAAAGCGTATGTGGACAAAGGCGGCTCACTGGTTGTAATGTTGGAACCGCCGCTGAACAACCCCAACGGCAAATACCCGCTGGTTGACTATTTGCAAAAGGAATGGCATCTAATCCTCAAGCCCGACATCATCATTGACCCGCTTGCCAATCCGGCCACGTTCATTGCTTCTTACCAATACGGCTACCACGAAATAACCAGAGGCTTGGAAAGCACAGCCACGATTTTCCCGACCGCGCGCAGCGTGCAAACGCAATTGCCGGTGCCGGAGGGCTTCAACATTTCCACTTTGGTGCGCAGCGAGCCGAAATCGTGGGCTGAGACCAACCTCGTGGCGTTGCAAAAGAAAGAGCAACTGAAGGAAGATAAAGACGACATCAAAGGGCCTGTGCCGCTGGCCGCGGCCTTGCTAAACACCAAAACCAAAGCCCGCATCGTGGTGGTAGGCGATTCCGATTTCGCGAGCAACGCCTACTACGCCGCCTACGGAAACAGCAACTTCTTCCTCAGCATAGTGGACTGGGCGGCGAAACAACAGAAATTGATACACCTCAACCCACACCAACCCACCCAGCGGATGATAATTCTGCCGCGCCGCGACACCTTAGCGCTGTTGTTCTTGGCTTATGTAATCGGCTTGCCTGCGCTGGTTCTGATTGCAGGGGCGATAGTGTGGGCAAACCGCAAGCGGCGCGCGTAGGAGGTGCCCATGATCCGCCGCAGCACACTGATAACACTGATAATTTTCCTCGTTCTACTTGGAGCAGCCTACGGGCTAAAACAGCACCAGAAAAAACACCCCAAGGGCAAGCCCACCCCAACGCCAGAAGCAACCGCCTTCAACTACAAAACCGAAGACGTGGTAGAAATCAAAATCACCAGCGGCCAGTCGGTGGTTGACGTAAAGCGCAAAGACCCCAAATCGCCTTGGCAAATGGTCGCCCCAAAAGGGAAAGCCGACCAAGGCCGCATCAATGCCGCTCTTTACGACATCGCCATGCTGACCGTCATCAACACACCTGCAGAGCATGACCTAAAAGCGTTGGGGCTGGACAAGCCGATGCACGTGGTTACGGTGCGCCTAAAAGACGGCACAAAATGGACGATGGAAGTGGGCGCTCAAACGCCGATAAAGAGCGGTTACTATGTAAAAATTGGCGACAAAATAATGGTGATAGATAGTTACCCCATTGAAGGGCTGAAAGAACTGCTTAGCAACCCGCCGATCATCCGGCCGACGCCAACAAAAGCGCCCACAGGCACAATCACCCCTGCCCCGACAAGCAACGCACAACCAACGCCGACCCCAACGCCGTAACCACAGATTCAAAAACAACCAAACACGGCGCAGCCTTTTTGCAGAATTAGACGAGCAAAAGGCTGCGCCGTGGCGCGTAAAGAGGGGAAAAGTGTCTTAAACCAACAGTAGCCTATCGTCGGAACCACCAGCGGCGAATAGCACTGTGGTTGTAAATGCTCACCCAGAGAACACGGGGGACACAGAGAGTCGCCGTAGGGCGACTTCGCAGGCAGTAGGTGCAGTTTCAACTGCCGCCGCTTGCGCCCGGCGACTGAAGTCGCGGGCCGCAAGTTGCTAAGTCCGCCTGCGTGGACTTCTGCTCGCTCCACAGCGAAGTGTTTGCCCTCGCTTACAGGAGAAGTATGCAGTTACAGCAAAAATATTATGGTTCGTCAGGAATTATCCACTGATCTTCTCCTGTGCCTTCAGCTGTCCAGCCGACCAACCCGGTAGATAAAATTTCAATTTGCCACCAATAATAACCTTCAACACACCTAGGCCCCCGCAGCACCCTTATCCTTGTGCCAGGCGGAGCGCGGCCAATAATATCAGCCCTACGGCCGGGATACCTCCGCACTCTATTAGCCTCGGACGGAACACGGCTTATATGCGCTTTTTGGTTAGGATGGAGTAAGGAAGGCTCACGAGGGCATTCAGGATTGGGTGTTGTGGTGGGTGTAAGAGTAATGGTAGGCGTAAAGGTAACAGTAGGCGTCAATGTACATGTAGGGGTAAAAGTGGGCGTTGCTGTAAAGGTAGGAGTTAGAGAAGGAGTGGGAGTGGGGGTATTGTTGCACCCCATGTCCTCACTTGAGACTAACTCTACCGAAAGAGGAATGCTTACTTCATAATGATACACTCTCCCATCGTCACTAAATCTAACTTCTCCTGTCCTTTTGTCCTCCCACCAACGAACTACAAATTTCATGTTCGTACCAGCCGGTGCAATCAATTGTAAAGTTTTTGTAGTGTTACGATACCTCCGATACTTTGCACCCACTTTACCCTCAGCAACGGACTTATAACCTCCCGAAACTTCTCCATTTACTACAACCTCTTTCTGGAATTCATGGGATACAGTTTCTTTTGCCTCGCTTTTTCCACGACAATTGTTTAGATGAACGGTCTCCTCATAAGACGAAGTGCTTTTTCCAGTCTCAACAAGGGTGGGAGAAATAGAAGGTATGGTAGACGAACGATGCTCCAACAACACGCATAGCGCAACTATGACAATCCCAGACAGAGGAATCCAAAATAATTTTCTCTTGCTCACGCTGTCTCCTTATATGCTCCTTATTGGCTTTTTATAACTTTTTTAAAACATAGTATATAAAATCTCGTCCCTCGCACCTATACAGGCTGAAATCGTGACCTACACCACCTTAAAGAAACCCATGCGAGAGCACTTTTTGCTTCCGCACGACGAGACGGTTAATTCCACCCCCAGGGCAAATGCACGGTTGCCCGCCTTTTCTACTTACGAGCAACCAGCTCAAAACCCCAAGTCTCCTTGGGGGATATTTGATCATTTGTGACGCTTGCCCAAGGCACCACATCAATCAAATACTTTTGAGGCGGCAAGCCGCTCAACTCAAACTCCGACATCCCCATCATGGCACGCAAATAGGGAATGTGGTCATCCAAACCCACCACCGCCAGCACCAACCGCCCTTTTCCTTCCACTTTTTGAACCTTGATATCCAGTTTGGGAAGCGGAGATTTTAGGCTCAGCAGATACTCCCCCTCACCACAAGCGCCGACAATGCGCCCGCGGGCTACGAAACCGCGCTTAAGCGATGCGGGCGGAATTTCCACAGGGGCGTCCACAACGAGGGCATAATGCTTCACAGTTTGAGCGCGGCTAAAAACGGAAATGGAGTAAAGGCCTGTTTGAGGCAACCTCCCACTCCATCCTACGGATGGTTCCAAAACAAATTGCTTTCCGTCGGGGGAGGTAATTTTCGCCTGCAAAGCATCTTCTTCCAAGTCGTCATAAGCAAGCAGCACACTAATCCACTGCCCGCGCCGCAGCCAAAGGCGGTAAACACGAACGCCGTTCGGCGCAATTTGCTCCGTTTCGCCGCAGCCAGCGACATAGCGAGTGGTCATAGGCGGGAACTTTATTTCGGTGACTGTGCGAGTGGGGAAAGCCGTAGGTGTAAAATTCGCTTGTCCGGCCGAGGGAGAAGCAGTTTGT
>JALUBW010000210.1 GCA_027044735.1 Anaerolineales bacterium | reverse complement strand
TTCGGCGACCGCAAAAGGATAACGATAGGCCGTTCACCCGACAACGACGTGGTGCTGGATTCGCCCACTGTCTCCCGCCACCATGCGGTTGTGGAGCGTTTAAAAAATGGCGCGTTCCGCCTGCGCGATTTGGGCACCCCAAACGGCGTTTTCGTCAACGGTCGGCGGGTGAAAAGCGCCATCCTCAAAGCCGGCGACAAAGTGCAAATTGGTCCTTACCGCTTTGTGGTGGGCGGGCATGGCTTGGCGCGCTACGCCAAAGGCGGCGGAGTGTGGCTCGCCGCGGTTGGGTTGAACCAGTTTGTCCGGCGCGACCTCAACATTTTGCAGAATGTATCGCTGGTCATTGAACCGCGCGAACTGGTGGTGATTGTGGGGCAAAGCGGCAGCGGCAAAACCACCCTGCTCAACGCCCTTTCAGGCTTTGCCCCTGCCTCGCAGGGCGAAGTGGTGGTCAACGGCGTGAACATTTACCGCAATTTTGACGCCGTGCGCCATCACATCGGCTATGTGCCCCAACAGGACATTATCCACAAAGAACTCACGGTTTGGGAGGCTTTGGAATACGCCGCCCGTTTGCGGATGCCGCCCGATACCACGGCTGAAGAGCGCCGTGCGCGCATCAACGAAGTGCTGGAAGATTTAGACTTAGCCCACCGCCGTGATGTGCCCATCGGCAAACTGAGCGGCGGGCAGCAAAAGCGCGTTTCCATCGGCGTGGAGTTGCTCACCCGCCCCGGCCTTTTCTTTTTGGACGAACCAACCTCCGGCCTTGACCCCGGCACCGAAACCGCTTTCATGCACCTTTTGCGCCGCCTTGCCGACCAAGGCTGCACGATTGTGCTCGTCACCCACACCACCAAGAATGTGGCGCTTGCCGATAAAGTGGTTTTTATGGCGCGCGGCGGCTATTTGGCCTGGTACGGCCCTCCTCAGGAAGCATTGGCTTATTTTGACCAATTTCGCTCCGATGAGGAACGGGCGCGTTCCCCGATGACTTTTGACGACATTTACACTTTGTTGGACGACCCCAAAAACGGTTCTCCCGAAGATTGGGCTGAGCGTTTTCGCCACCACGAAGCCTACAAGCGTTACATCACCTTGCCCCTGCGCGCCAAGCAAAGCCTGCCTTCATTGGACGAAGACGCCCGCCGGTCGCTGATGCTTTCGGCAGAATTGGGGACGAGTTTGCCCGCGCGCCGTCACATCAAAAAGCCGCTTGCCTCTGGCGGCGTGCCGCCTTTGCGCCAGATGTTCGTGCTCTTTTCGCGCAACATCCGCGTTTTGATGCGCGATCGCTTCGGCTTAGTGCTCATGCTCGCCGTGGCACCTCTGGTCGCTTCGTTGGACTTTTTGCTCGCGGCGCTGTTGGGGCGCGCCCCCTTTGACTTCCAGAGCGGCAGTTTCTCAACCGTGATGGTCACACTTTTCTCGCTCACGGTCTACGCTGTGATGGTGGGCAGCCTTTCACAGATGCGCGAAATCATCAAAGAAAGGGATATTTACCGCCGCGAACGGCTGGTGAATTTGCGCCTGTGGCCCTATGTGACCTCCAAATTCGGCGTAGCGGTGCTGATGGCGTTTTATCAGGCCGCGTGGTACGTTGCGCTGCATTACCTTGCTTTCAAAATGCCCGGCGGCTGGCACGAAGCCGCTTTGATTTACCTAACCCTCACCCTCACCACCTTGGGTGGGATGATGTTGGGGCTGTTTTCTTCGGCCTTAGCGCCCACAGCCAGCGCTGCGCCGTTGATTGTGATTTTGTTCATGGTGCCACAAATTGTGCTCAGTGGTGTGCAAATTCCGCTGCCAAACGCCGTGAGCGCGGTTTCCAGCACCCGCTGGGGCTTTGAAGGCCTGATGGCAATCACCGGCGTGGGCAGCGACCCAATTTCCGATGCCTGTTGGCAGTTGCCGCTGGAAGTGCGCGCTTCCATGACAGTGGATGATGAAACTGCCCTCTGCCGCTGCATGGGGTTGAACTTGCTCAACCCTAAATCATGCAATTTCCCCGGCTTGGGGCAATACGCCCTGCCGCAGGCCAGCCAGCCACCGCCGGTAGCACCGGTGAAGCCCGGCCCCCCGCCGCCTGAGCCAGAACTCCCCCCTCCGCCGCCCAAGCCAGCCCAGCCCGCCGATTCTGTGGCAATGGCGCAATATTTCAACGCCTTACAGGCCTATCAAGCCAAGGTCAAGGCAATCCAAGAGGCTTACAAAGCCGAAATGGCCGAATATCAGGCGCGCGTCAACATCTACAGCGCGCAAATGTACGCCTATCAGCAGGCGTTAGTGCGCTGGCAGATGACCCGCGCTCTGGCTCTCGGCCCTGCCAAAGGCCTCATTGACCGCGCCTTACAAGATTACGGCTGGACTTTTGTTGACAAACGCCGACCTGCCTTGTATTATCGCAAGGTGCTCGGCACTTGGGAAGGACAGGGCATAATAATCGCCATCC
>JALUBW010000209.1 GCA_027044735.1 Anaerolineales bacterium | reverse complement strand
CGCGCTTGAAGACCATTTTCGTGGAAACCTTTGAGCCGACTCACCCCTTTGGCGTGAAATCGGTGGCGGAATATCCGCTCAACGGCGTCGCGCCGGCGGTTGCCAACGCGGTTTACGACGCCTTAGGCGCAAGCGTAGATACCGGCCCCGTGACGCCCGAAAAGGTGTGGCGGGCGAGCAAAGAGAAAGAGAAGTAGGGGTAGGTCTCAGACCTACCCCTACGGCGGATAAAGGTGAGGCGTGGAAAGGGGAATGGTCTCAGACTTACCCCTACAGTGGATAAAGGTGAGATGTAGAAGATGTAGGGGTGGGTCTTAGACCCACCCCTACCGCGTTTTGTTCAGAAATAAACAGGCGGGTGCAAACCCCGCCTGTTTGTTCAGGGTTGAAGTTAGAGTTTTAGAGTTCCTTCAGCAAAACGGCGATTTCCTCGGGGTGTTTAGCGACTTTAACGCCCGCTTTTTCAAGCGCTTCAATTTTCTCGGCCGCGGTGCCTTCGCCGCCTTGGATGATTGCGCCCGCGTGCCCCATGCGCTTGCCCGGAGGGGCGGTGCGGCCTGCAATGAACCCAACCACCGGCTTGGTCATGTGGTCGGCAATGTACTGGGCGGCCTTTTGTTCATCGGTGCCGCCGATTTCGCCGATGAGCACCACTTTTTCGGTGTCGGGGTCTTCTTCAAACATCTTGAGCACGTCCAAAAAACTGGTTCCGTTGACGGGGTCGCCGCCGATGCCCACGGTGGTGGTTGCACCGATGCCGAGTTGCTTCATGGCGTAAAGCACCTCGTAGGTCAGTGTGCCGGAGCGGGAAACCACACCCACATTGCCCGGAATGGCAATATCGCCCGGAATGATGCCAACCTTTGCCTTGCCGGGGCTGAGCAGGCCGGGGCAGTTCGGGCCTACCAGCCGCGAGCCTTTTTGGTCAAGGTAAGCGCGCACTTTCATCATGTCTTGCACGGGGATGCCTTCAGTGATGCAGACGATGAGTTCTACGCCTGCGTCGGCGGCTTCAAAGATGGCATCGGGTGCAAAGCGCGCGGGCACGAAAATCACGCTGGCGTTTGCTCCGGTGGCTTCCACTGCTGCTTTCACCGTGTCAAAGACCGGAATGCGATCGTCAAGAACCCATTGGCCGCCCTTGCCGGGCGTCACGCCAGCCACAACTTTTGTGCCGTATTCAACCATTTGCGTTGTGTGGAAAAGGCCTTCGCGGCCTGTAATGCCTTGCACAAGTAGGCGGGTGTTTTCATCAATCAGGATGCTCATTGCACGCCTCCCTTTGCCGCAGCAACGGCTTTCTGCGCCGCTTCAACCAACGTTTCGGCAGTGATCATGTTGGCTTTGGCTAACATTTTGCGCCCTTCTTCGGCGTTGGTGCCCACCAGGCGGGCTACCATCGGTACTTTGGGGTTGACTTCTTCCATAGCAGCAAGGATGCCGCGGGCAACTTCGTCGCCGCGAGTGATGCCGCCGAAAATGTTGATGAGCACGGCTTTCACATTTGGCTCGGAAAGGATGATGCGGAAAGCCGCTGCCACTTTCTCGGCGCTCGCCCCGCCGCCAATGTCCAAGAAATTCGCCGGTTCACCGCCGTAAAGTTTGATGACGTCCATGGTGGTCATTGCCAAGCCCGCGCCGTTTACCATGCAGCCGATGTCGCCGTCAAGTTTGATGTAGGAGAGGCCGTATTTGCGCGCCTCCACCTCTTCGGGGGCTTCAACATCAAGGTCACGCATTTCGGCGATGTCGGGGTGGCGGAAGAGGGCGTTGTCGTCCACAATCATTTTGCCGTCCACGGCAAGGATTTTGCCCTCTTCGGTGATTACAAGGGGGTTGATTTCGGCAAGGGTGCCGTCGCTGTTTTTATAGGCTTCCCACAGTCCAAAGCAGACTTTGCTGAAATCTCGCCAGTATTCTTTGGGTAGGTCAATGCCTGAGGCGAGGTTGCGGGTTTGGTAGTCGCGCAGTCCCAGCAGGGGGTCAATATGGATTTTGATAATTTTTTCGGGGGTTTTGCGGGCGACTTCTTCAATTTCTACGCCGCCCTCGGATGAAGCCATCATCACGGGCTTGCGAGCCGTGCGGTCGTTGGTGATGCCGAGGTAAATTTCGCTGGCGATGTTGGCGGCTTCGTCCACCAACACTTTGCGCACTGGCAATCCTTTCAATTCCATTGAAAGGATTTGCGTTGCCAATTCCTCGGCTTCTTCGGGCGTGTTGGCTAATTTGATACCGCCTGCCTTTCCGCGACCTCCCACCAGCACTTGGGCTTTTACCACCACTCGCCCGCCCAGTTCTTCGGCTATTTGACGGGCTTCTGCGGCGGTGGTCGCGACGCGTCCCTTTGGTATGGGTACGCCATACTTCGCAAAAATTTGCTTGGATTGGTACTCGTGTAGTTTCATAGAGGCTCCCCGGATATCGGGCTTATGCCCGGGTTTTTGGTGGGCACATTATACCAC
>JALUBW010000208.1 GCA_027044735.1 Anaerolineales bacterium | reverse complement strand
GGGCGCACGGCGTGCGCCCGATTTGGATGCCAATGGCCGAAAAGGAGATTGCTTCGCCCCTTCGGGGCTCGCAATGACACCACCACGGTATTTTTCGGATAGAGTCTTAGCCCGAGTGGTATAATCGCCCGAGGCGAGCCTCCATAGGCGGCGAAGCCATCCCCTAAACAGCAGGGGAGACCGCTTCGGCGGTTTCTGACTGCCTAGCTGTGACACAAAGCAGGGGAACCGCGTAACTCCTTTCACTTATTCCCCCCTTTTGCTCGTGCTCAGCGGCTGCTCCCTTCTTTCTTCCATTGGAAGAAGCGGGCGCGGTGCTGAGGCTTTGCCGAAGCACCCGCGGGGGAAGAGTGAACCTTATGGTGAGTTCAATAAGATGAACTGGGTGCACTATGAAAAACGATGAGCCGCTCACTTTTCAGATTTCCGGTGAACTTGACCCGAACGACCCCTTGCACCAGTATCAAATCATGTTTGATGAGATGCTGGACAAGGCGGCACCGCCCGAAGAGGTGGTGGTGGAGGATTTACGCGCTCAAGTTGCCCCGGACGGCAAACGAGTGCGCGTACACCTCCGCCTCAATATGTTCCGCTTTCGCCCTCACCTTGTGCTCACCCTGACCGACCCCAACGGCGAAGAAGTCGCTACGCTGGACATCATTGAGCCGATGTCGCCGGCGATGGATTTCACCCTGCACGTGCGCGAGCCGCTCGCGGGCGAATATCGCCTGCAGGTGGATGTGCTCTACCCCACGCCCGAACACATGCCCAAGACGCCGCAGGAACAACGCATCACGCGCGGCGAAATCAAGCCCCTGCCGCCTATGCGCACCGTTGCCACGCGCACGATGACGCTTTCCTTGCTCAAAGCACAGCCTTAGCCCGCCGTGATTGACCTGCCGCCGTTGTTTGTCAGCCGAATGAAGCGCCTGCTGGGGGAAGGGGAATTTGCGGCGTTTCAAGAAGCCCTGCGTTCCCGCCCGCAAATCGGCTTGCGCGTGAACGCGCTAAAAATTTCGGCGCAGGATTTTGCCGCGCGCTCCCCCTTTGCGCTGGAGCCAGTGCCGTGGTGCCCGGCGGGCTTCCGTGTGGTGGACGGCTCGCGCCCCGGCAAGCACCCTTACCACGCGGCTGGCTTGTATTACCTTCAAGAGCCTTCGGCTATGACCCCCGCTGAGGTGCTCGCCCCCCGCCCCGGCGAGCGGGTTTTAGACCTCGCCGCTGCCCCCGGCGGCAAAACTACCCACCTCGCTTCGTTGATGCGCAATGAAGGCTTGTTGATTGCCAACGACGTCCAGCCCAAGCGCGTGCACGAAATGACCAACAACCTTGACCGATGGGGGGCGCGCAACATCTCCGTCCTCGTTGAACAGCCCCGCCGTTTAGCCGAGCGCTTGGGCGCGTTTTTTGACCGCGTTTTGCTTGATGCCCCCTGCTCCGGCGAGGGGATGTTTCGCAAAGATTATTCGGCGCGCAAAACTTGGACTCCGAACCACGTGGCGCGCTGCGCTCGCATTCAAGCCGGGCTGATTCACACCGCGGCGCGCCTTGTGCGCCCTGGCGGTTATTTGCTTTACAGCACCTGCACTTTCGCTCCCGAGGAAGACGAAGGCACAATCGGGCAATTTTTAGAAAAGCACCCCGAGTTTGGAGTGGTGCCGCTTGAAGCAAAGCATGGCTTTGAACACGCCCGTCCTGAATGGGCAGATGCGCCGCCGGCGGTGGCAGGCGCTTTGCGGCTTTGGCCTCACAAAATTCCCGGCGAAGGGCATTTCATTGCCCTGCTCCGCCGCCGCGACGACACCCTGCCCGCCACGCTGCCCGCCCTGCGACCCGCACCGCCCAAGGGCGAGATGCGCGCCCTCTACGACCGTTTTGTGGAAGAAACCATGCGCCGCGAACCTGCGCTGCGTTCCCGCCTTGCCGTGTTTGGCAATCGGCTTTACGCCCTGCCCGAAGGCTTGCCCGACCTCAAAGGCTTGCGCGTGGAGCGCTTTGGCTGGTGGCTGGGCACATTCAAAACCGGTCGCTTTGAGCCCGCCCATTCTCTGGCGCTTGCAATTGAAGCCGAAGACGCTGTGGAGCGCGTGAATTTTGCCGCCGATGACCCCGACGCCCGCCGCTACTTGCACCGCGAGCCGCTCCCTTCTCCCGGCCCGGATGGCTGGGTGTTGGTGACGGTGGATGGTTTCCCGTTGGGGTGGGCGAAGCGGGTGCAGGGCACGCTCAAAAGCCGCGCGCCGCGGTGGTTGGGGAGGGTGTGAGGGATGCCCGGATGCCCAGTGCCATGATGCCCGGTGCCGTGATGCCCAGAGTTTTCCGCTTTTTGGCTGCTTTTGTTTTGATAGCACTGTTCGTTGGGGGTGTGGTTGCCGCGCGGGGTCTTCCGACGCGCGGGGTTTACGCGCTCGCCGCCGCGGCGTCTGCAAGCGCGTCGCCCACCGCTTCGCCAACGCCGACTCTCACCCCTTCCCCC
>JALUBW010000207.1 GCA_027044735.1 Anaerolineales bacterium | reverse complement strand
CCACCGAGTCGTTGCACACCGGCGTGATTGAAATCATCGTCCGCCCGGGCGCGTATGTGCGTTACACCACCATCCAGAACTGGTCAAAGAATGTTTACAACTTAGTGACCCAGCGAGCGATGGTCTATGAAGGCGGCCGGATGGAGTGGGTGGACGCGAATATGGGATGTCTTGTCGGCGACACTGCCCTGTTCCTCAAAGACGGGGTCAAGCCGATAGCCGAGGTTGAGGCTGGAGATGAGGTTTTTGCCCTCACGCCTGCGTTCACCTTAGAGCCGCGCACAGTTATCGCCAAGAAGTTCAGCGGTCATCGTCCCGTATTCCGGGTGCGTACTCTCAATCATCGCGAAATCTTGGCGACGGCAAACCATCCGTTCCTCACGCTGCGCAAGGAAGGGCGCTACTTCCAACTTCTCTGGTTGCGGTTGGACCAATTGCAAGTTGGGGATTATGTAGCCATAAGCGGACAAATCCCCGATAGCGGTAAGCCCTACACCTTACCGCCTGCCCCCAAAGTGCCGCGCTCACAGCCTCTGCGCACCCCCACAGAAACCACTGCCGATTTGATGTGGCTGCTGGGCTTTTACGTGGGTGACGGCTTTTCTGAAGACAACAGGTTGAACTTTGCCGTTGTGCCGGAAGACCCTGCTTACCCCAAGGTTGTGCGCCTTGTGAAAGAACTGTTCGGCAAAGATCCCTCGCTTCACCAAGGGAGGGTGCTGCGGGTATCGTCCGTGCCTTTGGTGCGGTGGCTGGCAGAACTGGGCTTTAGAGGAAAAGCGACCGAAAAACGAGTGCCTTCTTGGGTTTTTACCCTTCCCAAGGAACAAAAGGAGGCTTTCCTTGAGGGCTACATTGCGGCCGACGGTTATGTGCGCGATGGGCATAAAAATATGTCGGTCACCAGTGCCAATCGCTCGCTGTTGGAGGATGTCAAGCGTTTAGCAATCAGTTGCGGCTGGAATCCTTCCAAAATCAGCGAATGGCGTCGCACAGAAAAGAAGCCTTTGGGAACGGAAGAAAAGGAGTATGTGCACTACATGCTCTATTTCTCCGATGAGTCGTTGAAGCAGCCGGTAGCTTTTGCTAAGGTGACGGCCATTGAGCCTGCTGGCGAAGCCGACACATGGGACATTGAAGTTGAAGGCGCGCACAATTTCGTGGCCGAGGGCTTCGTTGTCCACAACAGCAAGGTCACTATGAAATACCCGTCTTGCTACTTGGTGGGCGAAGGCGCGCACGGCGAAATCCTCTCGGTGGCCTTTGCTCACGACGGCCAAATTTTGGACGCCGGCGGCAAGATGATCCACCTCGCGCCCAACACCAGCAGCAAGATCATTTCCAAATCTATCAGCAAGGGCACCGGCCGCTCTTCCTATCGCGGCTTGCTGAAAGTGCGCCGCGGCGCCTACAACGTCCGCTCGCATGTGACGTGCGACGCCCTGTTGCTGGACGAAGCCTCGCAGACCGACACTTACCCCTACATGGAAATTGAGGAAGACGACGTCACCATCGGCCACGAGGCTTCGGTTTCCAAGGTAGACGAAGACCAACTGTTCTACCTGCGCAGCCGCGGCCTAAGCGAAGAAGAGGCGACCACCATGGTGGTGGCCGGTTTCATGGAGTTCTTCGTCAAAGAACTGCCAATGGAATACGCCATTGAAATGAACCGCCTGATTCGCCTTCAGATGGAAGGCTCGGTCGGGTAAGGAGACACCGATGACCGCAAAAGCACGCCAACGACCTCGGCGGGAGGTGCGGCTACCCTTCACCGCCGAGATGCTCCCGCACGACGAACCCGAACTGCTGGCCACCTATCGCCGGGCGGCTTGGGAAACTTACCAGCGCCTGCCGATGCCCCATCGCAAGATGGAAGCCTGGCGGCGCACCGACATCCGCGGCCTGCGCGGCGAAAACCTGCGCCTGCCGCGGGAAAACGAATTCCGTAACCTGCCGCCCGTGCCCGAGGCGCTCACCCAGCCGTTGGTGGACCGCGAGCACGGCGGCCAAATGCTCCTGCTGCCGGGCGGCCACGAGCGCCGCTTGCAGGCCGACCTGGCCGCGCAAGGCGTGATTTTCACCGACCTGCGCACCGCGGCAGCCGAGCACCCCAACCTGCTAAAACAGGTGCTGGGGAAAGTGGTGCCTGCCGAAGACGGCAAGTTTGCCGCGCTCGCGGCCGCGTTTTCGCAAAACGGCGTCTTCGTCTACGTGCCTCGGGGCGTGCAGGTGGAAGCCCCGCTGCACAGCCTCGCGTGGGGCCCGGGCGCGGACCTGGCGCACATTGACCACCTGGTCATCTGGCTGGACGAGGGCGCGGCGCTCACCTATGTCCACGAGTCGGCCTCGCCCGACGAAGAAGGCCAAACCCTGCACGCCGGTCTGGTGGAAATTTTGTTGGGCAATGCTGCCCGCTTGCACTTCGTGGAACTGCAATCGTGGGGTCGTCATGTGTGGAATTTCACCCATGAGCGCGCCCACCTCGGCCGTGACGCTTCCATTGAGTGGGTTTTCGGTTCGTTGGGCAGCCGCCTCACCAAGAGTTTCACCCAGGTGCGCCTGGCCGAGGCAGGTAGTTCGGCGCGGGTTTCCGGTTTTTACTTTGCCGACGGCAAGCAGCACCTTGACCACGACACCCGCCAAGACCACCTCGCACCGCACACCACCAGTGACCTGCTCTACAAAGGTGCGCTCAAAGATTACAGCAGATCGGTGTGGCGGGGCATGATTTTCGTTTCGCCCGAAGCGCAGAAAACCGACGGCTATCAGGCCAACCGCAACCTGATGCTCAGCGATACCGCCCGCGCCGACTCCATCCCCGGCTTGGAAATCAAGGCCAACGACGTGCGCTGCACCCACGGCGCGACCATTGGCAAAGTGGATCCCGAGCAGATGTTCTACCTGCGCAGCCGCGGCATCCCCGCGCCCGACGCCGAGCGTCTGATCGTGGAAGGCTTTTTTGACCCCATCATGCAGCGCATCCCCTTTGAAGGCGTGCGCGGTCGGTTCAGCCGCGCGATTCACGAAAAGATGGGGTAGAATGTTAGGAAAGTGTCGTGAACAGCGAACGCAGGAGGTGCTATGGCGGGCAAAGTTGTCTTTTCCGAAAAGCCGCGCGATACCCACTTTTTTGATGTGGGCGACTTGGTTGAGGTTTACTGCGACCACGACAATGAACAAGGCGAGCGGGTGCAAGGCTGGCTTGCGGGGGTTGTGGTTCAGGCGAACGACAAAATGGTGGCCGTGCAGTTCCAGCAAAATGTTTACCTGACGCACGGCTGGATGGTGCCGGATCGGGTGCTTTGGTGCCCGCAAAATTCAAAGCAAATCCGCCCGGCGCGTAAACGAAAATAAACGACGACGCACTGCTTGGGTAAAGCGGTGCGTCGTGTTTTTCTCTGCCGAGGATAGAAAACGGGATGTCGTCTTTGTGCGCAAAGGTTTACCAAGCCGATAGCCGCCAAATGCCGGAACTTCCCGCGGCGAGCGTGGATTTGGTGGTCACCTCGCCGCCCTATTGGCATTTGAAGGACTACGGCGTGGCGGGGCAAATCGGGTATGGGCAGACTTTGCACGAATACCTGCGTTCGCTCTATCACGTTTGGGCGGAAACTTACCGTGTGCTGCGTCCGGGGCGGCGCTTGTGCATCAACATCGGCGACCAGTTTGCCCGTGCCGTGGTCTATGGGCGTTACAAAGTCATCCCCTTGCATGCCGAGGTGATCGCTCAGGCAGAACAAATCGGTTTTGACTACATGGGCGCGATCATCTGGCAAAAGCGCACCACCATGAACACCACCGGCGGCGCGAGCGTGATGGGCTCTTACCCCTATCCCCCTAACGGCATTGTGGAAATTGACTACGAGTTCATTTTGCTGTTCAAGAAGCCCGGCAAATCTCCAAAGGTGCCGCGAGAGGTGAAAGCCGCTTCGGCGATGACCAAAGAGGAATGGAAGACATTTTTTAGCGGCCATTGGCGGTTTGGCGGTGCGCGTCAGGTGGAACACGAAGCCGTTTTTCCTGCTGAATTGCCTCACCGTCTGATTAAAATGTTCTCTTTCAAGGGGGAGACTGTGCTTGATCCCTTTGCTGGAAGTGGTACGACTTTGGCGGAGGCGCTGAAATTGGGGCGGAATGCAGTGGGCTATGAAATTAATCCTCGCTTTCACGCCCTGATCAAGCGTAAACTGGAGCCTTTTGCTTCCCCCATGTTTGGCGCGGCGGTGACTTTTGAGCGCCCTGCACGCCAACCCTTCACCGGCGACGATGCCAACGGCTACCGCCCCGCAATTCAAGATGCTGCCCCGAAGATTGCCCCCGACAAGTTGCGTTTTGGCGAAAACGCCTTTTACCGCGTGAAAGCCGTTAGCCGCGACGGCCTTCTGGTGGACACCGGCTTGCGGGTAGCCTATCTAGGCATTGAGGTGGTGGACGTGGAGGCCTACCGCCGCTATGCCCAACGCTACCTGGTGGGCAAGCAGATTTTCTTGAAATTTGATCAGCCGGCAAAAACTGTAGACGAGCATTCGGTACGGGCGTATGTGTATTTGAAAAACAAAATTTTTGTCAACGCCTATTTGCTGAAAAGCGGCATTGCCCGCCCGAATGCCGAAGAGCATCGTTTGCGGCGCAAGTTTGTCACTTTGTGGCAGGAGAGCAGCGCGCATGGCTAAAGAGTGGATTTTGAACATGGCGACCAATCGCTGGGGGCTGAACAAGAAGCGAAGTGTCGGACCGGTTGCTGCCTGGATCCGAGAAGCCGCTCCTAAAGACGAGCAAGCGTGGGAGCAGGCGTATTACGAGCGTCTGGCCAAAATGTTGGCCGAACGGGGCATTCCCCTTTCCCCGCCGGAATATCTCCGCAGTTTAGGGGAGCGTCTCTTCGTGAAGATCACCGAGGTGGTGCGCGCTGAAGTTGAGGAAGTGACCTTAGAGGATTGCCAATCCTATATCCGTAATTTGGTCATTCACCGCACTTACGATGGCTATCGCCGCGAGATTGAAACCATCTACGGGCAGTTGGAAGAAGCATTAGGCGTTCCCATCAAACCCGCGCCCGATGCTCTGGACAGACGCTACAATGTGGACTTTGTAATAGAAGTTGGCGACCGCCTCATTGGCTTGCAAATAAAGCCCATAACTTACGAGCAGATGCCCCAGGCGCACCGCTGGCAGTCTTGGATGGCAGAGAGTCACCACCGCTTTACCAAAAAATTTGGAGGCAGTGTGTTCGTTGTGTTTTCCGTGCGAGAGGGGCGTAAGAAACGGATCGCCAATCCCGAAGTCGTCCCCGAAATTCAGCGAGAAATTGGCCGCCTGTCCGCCGACGAGAAGGCAGTCCACCATTAGTCACCGAAAGCGAGGGGCGTGCGCGGTCGGTTCAGCCGCGCGATTCACGAAAAGATGGGGTAGAATGTTAGGAAAGTGTCGTGAACAGCGAACGCAGGAGGTGCTATGGCGGGCAAAGTCGTTTTTTCCGAAAAGCCGCGCGATACCCGCTTTTTTGATGTGGGCGACTTGGTTGAGGTTTACTGCGACCACGACAACGAACAAGGCGAGCGGGTGCAAGGCTGGCTTGCGGGGGTTGTGGTTCAGGCGAACGACAAAATGGTGGCCGTGCAGTTCCAGCAAAATGTTTACCTGACGCACGGCTGGATGGTGCCGGATCGGGTGCTTTGGTGCCCGCAAAATTCAAAGCAAATCCGCCCGGCGCGTAAACGAAAATAAATGTTGCATGCACCGCTTCTCTGAGCGGTGCATGGTGTTTTAACTGCCGGTAAGTCCCTTTGCTCACCGAAATGCGAGGGGGCGGATGGTATACTTTTGCATGTAATCGCACTTTCCGACAGACTCGGAGGTTCTATATGGAAAAAGCCCTTCTCAGCGGCAACGAAGCCATCGCCCGCGGCGCGTGGGAGGCGGGCGCGGAGGTCGCTGCCGCTTACCCCGGCACGCCCAGCACCGAAATTTTGCAGGCCTTTGCCACCTTTGACGACGTGTACGCCGAGTGGTCGGCCAATGAGAAGGTGGCGCTGGATGTGGCCGTGGGCGCGGCCTACGCGGGCAAGCGCGCCCTTGCCGCGATGAAGCACGTCGGCCTGAACGTGGCTTCTGAAGTGCTGTTCTACTCCTCCTACACCGGCATCAACGCCGGTCTGGTCATCGTCACCGCCGATGACCCCGGTATGCACTCTTCGCAAAACGAGCAGGACAACCGCAACTACGCCCGTTTTGCCAAAGTGCCCATGCTGGAACCCAGCGACAGCCAAGAAGCCAAAGACTTCACCATCCTCGCCTACGAACTCAGCGAGGAATACGATACCCCGGTGATGATTCGCTCCACCACGCGGGTTTCCCACGCCAAGTCGTTGGTAGCGCTGGGCGAGCGCACCGTGCACCCCCAGCGGAAGTACGAACGCAACCCCGCCAAGTATGTGATGATTCCCTCCAATGCCCGCGGGCGCCATCCGGTCATTGAAGAGCGCATCCGCAAACTGCGGGAATGGGCGGAGACCGCGGAAATCAACCGCATCGTGTGGGGCGACCGCAAGTTGGGCATCATCAGCGCGGGAGCGGCCTACAACTATGCCCGCGAGGTCTTCCCCAATGCCTCGTTCCTCAAACTGGGCATGGCCTGGCCCCTGCCCGAGCGCCTGATTCGGGAATTTGCCGCTGGCGTGGAGCAACTCATCGTGGTGGAGGAACTTGACCCGTTCATTGAAGACTGGGTGCGGCGGCTGGGCATTCAGGTGCGCGGGAAGGACATCTTCCCCATGGTGGGCGAGTTCACTTTAGACGTGGTGCGCGAATCCGCGGAGAAGGCCGGGCTGCTGCCGCCCAGCGGGCGCAAACCCGCACCGCCCTTGGCCGACCTGCCGCCCCGCCCGCCGGTGATGTGCGCGGGCTGCGGGCACCGCGATGTGTTCTGGATTTTGCGCAAACTCAAGGTGGTGGTCAATTCCGACATCGGCTGCTATTCGTTGGCCGTGCTGCCGCCGCTGGATACCACCGACACCATCGGCTGCATGGGTGCGAGCATCGGCGTGGCCAGCGGCATGACCATCGCGGGCCTGGGCAAGTTCCGCGGCCGCCCGCGGCGCAACGTGGCCGTCATCGGCGATAGCACTTTCTTCCACACCGGCCTGCCGGCCCTCGCCAGCGCGGTGTACAACCAAACGCCCGTCACCGTCATCGTGCTGGACAACCGCAACACCGGCATGACCGGCCATCAGGGCAACCCCGCCTCGGGCGACACCCTGCAAGGCCGCCCCGGCAAGCGCATTGACATCGCCGAAGTGGCGCGTGCCATGGGCGTGGAATATGTGGCCACCGTGGAATCGCGCGACTGGCCGGCGCTGGAAAAGGCCATCCGCGAGGCGCTGGATTTCCCCGGCCCGGCGGTGGTGGTCAGCCACGACATCTGCGTCTTCCGCGAGCATTACACCCGCGAGCCCTACCGCATCATTGAAGACGCGTGCAACGGCTGCACCTTGTGCTTCCGCATCGGCTGCCCGGCGATTATGAAGAGCAAGGTAATTGATGTGGAAAGCGGCCGTCCGAAAGCCTACATTGACCCCGCGCAATGCGTGGGCTGCGGCCAGTGCTACGACGTTTGCGCCCGGCAGGCCATTGAGCCCGGCGCGCCCATTGAGTTCAACTTGTGAGGTTCCCCATGAGCATGACCAACTTTCTCGTAACCGGCGTTGGCGGACAGGGCACCCTGCTTGCCGCCGACATCATCGCCCAGGTGGGGCTGGCACAGGGGCTGGACGCCAAGAAATCCGAAGTGCACGGCATGGCGCAGCGCGGCGGTGTGGTGGTGAGCCATGTGCGCTGGGGCGAAAAGGTGCACTCGCCGCTGATTGCGTTGGGCACGGCCGATTTCCTGATCGGGCAAGAGGTGGTGGAAGGCGGGCGCTTCCTGCACTACCTGAAGCCCGGCGGGGTGCTGCTCTTGAGCAGCGAAACCCTGCCGCCGCCTTCCCTCACCCTGAGCAAGATGGAATACCCGCCCGCGCAAAAGGTGATTGACGCAGCGCGGCAAATCACCGACCGCATCATCTTCATCGCCGCGCCCAAACTCGCCGAAGAACTGGGCAACCGCCGCGTGGCCAACACCATCCTGCTCGGCGCGCTTTCCGCCCAAATGCCCGACGTGGACCCCAAATTCTGGCTGGATGTCATCGTCCGCCGCGTGCCCCAAAAGGCAGTGGAAGTCAACCGCAAAGCCTTTGAACTGGGCCGCAAAATGGGGCAGGAGATTTGAGAGGAAGTGTCCGCTGGGTTGCGGCAACACCCTCCCCCCTCAAGCCGCCTGGCGGCGGCTTTCTCCCCTCTCCCACTGGGAGAGGGGAGAAACGGCGAGCGCAGCGAGCCAAATGGGGTGAGGGCGAAGCAATGCTTCTACAACAACATTTGCTTGCATCCCCCTTTGGTCTCCTCGCGGTACAATTCCACCAAATGAGCAATTTCGTGATTTGCATTGCCAACGAAGGCTATGAAGCCAGCCTGATTACGGGCAAAGTCTATCGCCGGCTTCCCGACCCAGAAGCCGAAGCACACGGCTTGACGCGCGTCTTGGATGAGGATGCCTCCTCCACCGATGGCTACCTCTATCCTTCCTCTTTTTTCGTGCCGGTAGAATTGCCTGAAAAAGCCCGCCGTGCTTTGGCGGCACATCCCCTATCTTCCTAACTTCCTATCCTCCTAACTTTCCTCTCCCCCGAGGCTCCCATGTTCAACAAAGTCCTGATTGCCAACCGTGGAGAAATCGCCGTCCGTGTCATCCGCGCCTGCCGTGAACTGGGCTTGCAGACCGTGGCGGTGTATTCCGACGCCGACCGCAACGCGCTGCACGTGCGCTACGCCGACGAAGCCTACAACATCGGCCCGCCGCCGGCGCGCG
>JALUBW010000206.1 GCA_027044735.1 Anaerolineales bacterium | reverse complement strand
GACGCCGCGCTCAAACAAACGCTTGCGCATACGAGCGCGCACGCGCTTGCTCATAATCGGGTACTGCAACAAAATCCGCCGTATGTGCCACAGCGGGTCGGTGGAAGAAAACGGCATGGTCATGGAAAAAGCCCCGGTGGCTTTCGCCGAAAAGCCCACCTGGCCCGGAAACTATCAAGCCGGCTGGCTCCCCGACATTCGCTTAACGGCGTTACAAATGCATCGGCATTATTATGTGCAAAAAGGTATCGTCCCCCACCGGCCTAAGCAAGGCAGGGCTGCGCGGCTGGATAGTCTCCAAAGCCACCTCTGGGGTGGGAATGGCCTCCAGTGCCTCACGCAGGTAGCGCACGTTGAAAGCAATTATCAGCGGCTCGCCTTCAACCGCGGCGGGCACACGGTCCTCACTCGCACCGGTTTCCTTAGAAGAACCGGAAACTAAAATCTCGCCCGGAGCATCATTGCCGGGGACTATCTCAAGCCGGACGCTTTGCGAACCCTCACGGGCAAAAATCTCCGCCTGCTTGCAGGCCGCCAGCAAACGCGAAGTCGCCACCACTGTGCGGGTGCGATAATCGCGAGGAATTATTTGCTCATAGGGCGGATATTCGCCTTCAATTAACTGAGATACCACTTCCACATTATCGCCAACCCGAAACACAACCTGATTTCTCCCCGAAGGAAGCACCATCACAACCGACTGGTTTTCATCGTGAATTGCGCGCCCAACCTCACTCCAAGCACGCGCCGGCACAATAAGTTTGAGAGAAGCCTCATTCGGGTTTTCCACCGCAACTTTTTGCACCGAAAGCCTAAACCCATCGGAGGCAGCCGCCGTCATCTCGTCGCCTTCCACCTTCACAAAAACACCGGTTAGCACCGGCCGGGCATCATCGGCAGAGGCCGCAAACACAACTTGCCGCACCATGCGCTTAATTTCACTTGCGGGAATGCGAACCCCCTCCGAAATCTCAGGCGCCGGCAAAGGGGGAAATTCATCGGCCTCTATGCACTTGATTGTGGCATGAGAAGAACCGCTGGAAACATGGAGGGATTGTGCAGAATCATCGTAGGTTAGTTTGACCTCCCCGTCGGCATGCAATGAACCTATAAAATCCGAAAAAATGCGCGCCGGCACGGTGGTTGCGCCTTCCGAATGCACATTGGCATCAACCCATACCGTGATTGCCAGTTCCAAATCGGTAGCAGAAATGCGCAAACGTCTTTCATCGGTAGCAATCAACACATTGTGCAGCACGGGCAAAGTGGTACGGCTGGAGATGGCCCGCGAAGCAGTGCGCAGTCCATAGGACAAATCGTCTCGTTTGACCAAGGCTTTCATGGCTATCCTCCAGACCAAAGCGGCATGGCGGGAAGTGAATTTACACTACATAGTATATCATGCAGAGACCAACAGCAAATCACCCAAACAGGCTAAAGAGCCGAGGCAAGCACATAAAATCGCCTTCCTTGTATACAATTTGAAATAAGACTAAAATTCTAACCTTGTCAGGAACGCCGTAATGAAGTACACTTTAGTAGCCGAAATTGTAACTATGAACAAGCGTTCAACTGAAGGAAGCGGAGAAACAAATGCCAGTAAACGAAGGAAAACAGCGCGCTCTGGAACAAGCGCTTACCAACATCAAAAAGCGATACGGTGAAGGCGCGATCATGCGCCTTGGCGAAGCCCAACATCTGCATGTTGAAGCCATACCCACAGGGGCGCTCTCGTTAGACATCGCACTGGGGATCGGCGGCATTCCGCGCGGCCGCATCACTGAAATTTACGGCCCCGAATCATCCGGCAAGACTACTCTTTGCCTCCACATTGTCTCCGAGGCTCAGCGGATGGGCGGCTATGCCGCATTTGTGGATATGGAACATGCGCTTGACCCCCTCTACGCCGAAGCCATAGGCGTGGATGTGGAAAACCTGCTAATTTCCCAGCCCGACACCGGCGAGCAAGCGCTGGAGATCGTAGAAAGCCTTGTGCGCTCGGGCGCAGTGGATGTGGTGGTGATTGACTCGGTGGCGGCGCTGGTGCCCCGCGCCGAAATTGAAGGCGATATGGGCGACGCCTCAATGGGCATGCAAGCCCGCCTAATGTCGCAGGCGCTCCGCAAACTTTCGGGCGCAATCAAGCAAACCAACACCGCCGTGGTTTTCACCAACCAAATCCGCCACAAGATCGGCGTGATGTTCGGCAGCCCCGAAACCACCCCCGGCGGGCTCGCGCTCAAGTTTTATTCCTCCGTGCGCATGGACATCCGCCGCATTCAAGCCATCAAACTCGGCACCGAAATAATCGGCAACCGAACGCGCGTCAAAGTGGTCAAAAACAAAGTCGCCCCGCCCTTCCGCCAAGCGGAGTTTGACATCCTTTACGGCGAAGGCATTTCTAAGGAAGGCGACCTGTTAGACCTTGCCGTGCAAGAGGAAATTGTAACCAAGCGCGGCGCCTACTATTCCTACCGCGACATCAGGCTTGG
>JALUBW010000205.1 GCA_027044735.1 Anaerolineales bacterium | reverse complement strand
GATGATTTAACTTTTGTCTTTACCCCCGCTTCGCCTCTCAAGCCGAACGGGGCTAAGTATCGCGCAGAGTTCACCACAGCCTTGCGTTCTAAAACCGGCGCTTCGTTGGTTTCTCCTATTAGCCTCACATATACCACGGCTCAGGCCCTTTCTGTCAACGCGGCTTACCCTGTGGACGGCAGTGACAACGTGCCGGTGAATGCTGACATCACGGTTGTGTTCAACAAGCCGGTTGTGCCTCTGACCCAGAACAAGGCTGCGGCGACACTGCCCCTTCGCATTACACCGAGCGTTGAAGGAACCGGCCGCTGGGTTAGCAGCGCCGTTTACGTCTTTCACCCTTCTCACCACCTCAAAAGCAACACGGATTACCTCGTCTCCCTGCCTGCTGGGGTGCGCACGGTTGAAGGGGATGCGCTCCCCAAAGATTTTTCTTGGCGCTTTCATACAGAAAGCGTGGCGGTAAACATAATTGACGTTTCGGGAGATGATATTCTCAGAGGTTTGGCGCGCTATGTGCCGTTGAAAGCCCCGATAAAAATTTACTTTTCCGCTCCTATGAATCCCGATGCTTACAAGGCGGTGGTTGTGACAGCCCCCAACGGCGGAAAAGTGCCCACTTTCACTCCCAAATGGAATTCAGAGCACAGCATTCTTACTCTGAAGCCCGATGAGTTTTACGACCTTGCTACTACCTACACGGTTAGCGTCAATGCTACTGCCCGGGCGGCTGATGGCAGCGCCCTGCTAAAACCGGTGCAAGGTAAATTCCGCACTGTGGGCAAGCCGTGGGTAGAAGACAGCCCGGCGGGTACTCAGGATACCTATTCGCCGTGGGTTTTTGTGGAATTTAACACCTTCATTGACGAAAAAAGCCTTGAAGGGCACATAACCGTTCAGCCAGAACCCACGCATGGCATTTCTTACGAGGTTTACGGTCGGGAAGTCAATTTGGGAATTTTTGACCCCGCAACTGAGTACACCGTGACCTTTGCTCCCGGCATTGCCGATGTTTACGGAAACCAAACCGACGCTCCAATCACCTTCACTTTCAGGACTGCCCCGCTCGAGCCGAGCGCCGACGCGTTGTTGCTTGGGCAGTTGAGCATTTTCCACGCCGACCAGCCGCAGACCTTCTACTTGCGATATGCGAATTTGGATTCTGCCACCTTCACTCTGTATTCGCTTGATGATCAGACCTTGCTCAGCAATTTGGCGGATTGGGAGGTTTGCGACCCTGAAGACGACCCCAATGCTAAAGCACTTGGTTCAATGCGGGTTGACCTGAGTGCCAAAAAAGACAGCCGTTTCCATTACCTAACGGTTGACCTCGCGAAAGTGGCTGGGCACCCGCTGGCGCCGGGAGCGTATTGCTTGGGAGTGACCCAAGCGCCAGCGCGAGAGTATTCCTCACCTACCGATTATTACCAGATCGCTGTTTCTACCGAAAGTTTGACTTTCAAGACTTCGCCGGCTAACGCCCTCGCTTGGGCTACGGGGCTGAGCGATGGTGCTCCGGTTGGGGGGCTGAAGGTCAATTTCTATGCCCTCAAGGATACCGAGGATGAGGGCAGAGTGGTGGTGTTGAGCGGCTCAGCCGTTACCAACGGCGATGGGGTGGCCTTGGTTGACGGGTTGGAGTCCGCTCCTTTGTTTGCTCTTGTGCACGATGCCGGGCATTTCGCTATTACCAGCGCCGCTTGGACACACAACCAAGCCCCTGGTAGCGTTTCTTTTTGGGATGTTCGCGGCGTCAAGCCTTCATCCAAAGTGGCTTTCATCTACACCGACCGCCCCCTGTACCGCCCGGGCCAGCAAATCTTCTTCAAGGGCATTTTGCGCCAAGATTCCGATTTGCATTACACAATTCCGCACGATACCCGCGTGGTGGTTTCGCTCAGCCATGGAGGCGATGTTGTAGACCGCCAGACGGTTGCTGTGTCGTCGCTCGGCACATTTCACGGCAGTTTCTTGCTTTCCGATTCCGCACCGGTGGGCGGCTATTACTTGACCGTGCTCCCCGAGGCGAAATCTGACAAAAGTGAATATGTGCCCAGCCTTGGCTCGCGCTTCATCCGCGTTGCAAATTATCACAAGCCGGTTTTTGAAGTTAGGCTGACGCCCAATCCGTCCGATGTGGCACCGGGGCAGAAAAGTGAAGTGTCTTTGCAGGCTTCCTACTACGCTGGAGATGCCGTTGCCGATGCCGATGTTTCATGGAAGGCGATTACGCTGCCGTTCTATTTCTCGCCGCCGCGCGCCTACAGCGCTTACATTTTCTCTGCTGAGCCGGACGTGCCATGGCTGTGGTATTGGAACCCTGAGAGGCACACCGCCAGCGCTCCTTCGCAAAATGGCACCGGTAAGACGGATGCACAGGGCAAATTCACCTTTACGGTGAGCGCCCCGCAAGAACTCAAAAACGGCGATAAGCAAATTTCGGTTTGGGCTACTGTTACCGACCGCGGCGGCAACTCTGCCGACGGGCACGCGGTTTTGGTCTCCCG
>JALUBW010000204.1 GCA_027044735.1 Anaerolineales bacterium | reverse complement strand
TGCAGGCCGTGCGCCAGCGGGCGCGCGAACTCCGCAACTCCAAGAGCCAACCATGACCCAACAAACCGACCTCCTTTCCGTTGTGCTCCACCTTCAACCGTTGGAAGCGCCCGTAAACGATGCCCCGCGCTGGTGGGGGCGTGCCGCCCATGCGCTTTTTTTGCGCGCGGTTGCCAGTGTTGACCCTGCCCTCGCCACGCACTTGCACGACGCTGCCGATCCCCACCCTTTCACCGTTTCTACCCTCATGGGGCCAAAGGCGGCGCGTGGGCTTCAGCCCGATGCCACCTACCGGCTCCGCTTTACCGCTTTCAACGCCGATGCTGTCGCGGTTTTCCTCCAGGCTCTTGCCCCGGGTGGCCCCCTTTCCGCTGACCAAACGGTGGAATTGGACCGCATCCCTTTCCGCGTGCTGCCCCATCTGCCTGAACGCTCGGCTTGGGAGGCGAGCACCACCTACACCGAACTCGCCGCGCCGTGGATTACGGCTCGCCGTTCGCCGCCGCGCAAATGGCGCTTGCAGTTTGCCTCGCCTACCACCTTTCGCTCGGCGGGCTTGCACATGCCTTTCCCCCTGCCGCGGCTGGTGTTTGGCAGTTTGGTGCGCCGTTGGAACGCTTATGCCCCCATCGCCATACCCGAAGAAGAAACGCTGCGCTTTGCCACCGAGGCTATGGCGGTGAGTTACTACCGCCTTCAGACGCGCAGCGCCCCTCTCAAAAACGGCGGATTGCGCATAGGCGCCATTGGCGAGGCATCTTACCGCGCCATCCCCTACGACCGCTATTGGCGCAGCGTGGTGCAGGTGTTGGCTTCTTTCGCACTCTTTGCGGGAGTGGGCGCGGGCACCACAATGGGCTTGGGGCAGGCGCGTTTGGTGGATGGGGAGCCTGCCGGTCACGCGCCTTCTGCCGAGGAAAGCGCCGATGATTCTTCACCTGACGGTTCAGGGTAGCCAAGCCCGCTTGGAGAACGGGCGCATTGTAGTGGAAAGTGAAGGCAATCTGCTCGCGCGGGTGCCAATCCACCAAATTGGCACGGTGGTGGTGTGGGGGAATGTGGGGTTGACCACGCCGCTTTTGGCGGCTTTGCCCGACCGCGGGGTTGAGGTGGTGTTTCTGACGCGCTACGGTCGGTTTCGCGCCCGCCTGTTGGGGAACGATACGCCCCACGTTGCCCTGCGCCGCGCCCAATATGCCGCAATAGATGATGCCACATGGCGGTTGACCACCGCGCGCGGCTTGGTCGCCGCAAAGTTGCAACACCAGCGCACCGTCCTCCAGCGCCACCGCCGCCGTAAAGGCGAAGCCGCGCCCGAAGACGTGAGCGACGCTCTGGAAAGCGTCCGCACCGCACTCTCCGCCGTTCCCAATAAGCGCACGCTAAACTCGCTTCGCGGCGTGGAAGGCACTGCCGCACGCGCCTACTTCCGCGGCTTGCGCAGCCTCTTTCGCCCGCCATGCCGCTTTGAGGGACGCCGCAAGCGCCCCCCAACCGACCCTGTCAACGCTTTGCTTTCGTTAGGCTACACACTCGTTACCCAAAAAGCCCAAAGCGCTGTGCAAGTGGTGGGGCTTGACCCTTACGCCGGTTTTCTCCACGCCGAGGAATACGGTCGCCCCGCCTTGGCGTTGGATTTGGTGGAGGAGTTTCGCCCAATTGTGGATGGCGTGGTGCTCAAAATTTGCAATCAGGGCTTGCTTTCGCCAACCGAAGATTTCACCACCGGAGGCGATAATCATGCCGTGATGCTCACCCAAGAGGGTTTGAAGCGCTTTTTGCAAATTTTTGAAAACCGCTTTGCCCAAAAATTTTTGCACCCCGAACGCGGCGAGCGCCTTACCCTCAACCAGTGCATTGTGGAGCAGGCTTATCAAATTGCCCGCCGTGTGCGCGAAAACCGTCCGGGCTACCGGGGAATGGGCTTTCGGTAGCAAGCGCGGGGATTGCGAGGAAAATCCATGCCGCGGCGTGATTTTTATGTTTTGGCTTATGATGTGGTGAGCGACCGGCGCAGGGCGAAAATTGTGCGCTGGTTAGAAAGGTACGGCGAGCGGGTGCAATACAGCGTGTTTGAAATGTACCTGACCGAGGATGAATGGCAGAGGCTGCGAAAGGCGCTTGAGCGCTTGATGAACACCGAGGAAGACAGCATCAGGGTTTACCGTTTGTGTGCAGTTTGCCGCACTCGCATTATCAATTTGGGGAAGGGCGACACTTTGCCGCCGCCGGGGCCCGTTATGGTGGTGTAGAGATGGGGAAAGCATGTGTTATAATGGCAGAGCGTTGGGCGCGAGCGTACACCCTGCTCGTGAAGGGGATTTTTGGGCGGCTGATGATGAAGGTGTACGCACCCACTTTGAAAGTGGCGCGCTTTAGCATTTACGCATCCGATAACCGCCTCTGGGGTGGGAGATGGGGTGCGCGAAAACGGCAAAAATTACTTGCTTGGTGGGGGAAAAGAGCGGGGGGATGAGAAGCGTCCGAAAAGCAAAAATGCCCGCGAGGGCATTGAAAC
>JALUBW010000203.1:4174-9004 GCA_027044735.1 Anaerolineales bacterium | reverse complement strand
CAAAGGAGGCAAAGAGCGCAAAGAAAAGTTTTTTCTGTGTTCTCTGTAAATTTCTGTGTTTTCTGTGGTTTTCTTTTTCAATCGGTGTAAATCTGTGTCAATCGGTGGATAGTAACGCCAAGGACGCCAAGAAACGCAAAGGGCGCCAAGGGCGCCAAGATTAACACAGAGGCGCAGAGGAAAGCAAAGGCGCAAAGAAAAATTTCTGTGTTTTCTGTGGTTTTTCTCCAATCAATGCAAATCTGTGCTAATCTGTGGATTACAGATTCCCTTTGGGGAGCATGATTGTGAAGCGCGAGCCTTTCCCTTCTTCACTTTCCACCGAAATTGTGCCGCCGTGCATTTCTACCATTGCCTTGGCTACCGGCAGGCCAAGCCCTAAACCGCCGTGGGCGCGCACAGTGTGCTCTTCCACTTGATAAAAACTTTTGAATATGTGCTCCGTTCCCCCTTCAGGAATGCCGATGCCGGTATCGGCTACCCAGATTTTTACAGCGTTCCTCTCGGCCTCCGAAACGCCCAAGGTTACTTTCCCGCCGCTTTCGGTGAAAGTGATGGCGTTTTTTACCAAGTGCCCAAGGGCTACGCCGATTTTTTGGGCATCAACGTTTGCTATAACCGGAGTAGTGGGTAAGTGAGTTTCTAAAGTGATGCCGCTTTTTTTCGCCATATCTTGAAAGTGCTCTGCTGTGCTTTGTACTACTTTTCGCAGGTCTACCGGCTGGCGTTTGATGAGAAGGGAGCCGCGGTCGTAGTTGCGTAAGTCGCTGAGGTCTTCTACCAATTGTTTCAGGCGTTTGGACGCTCGTAAGATTGCATTAGCCGCCGCGCGGCACTCTTCATCCTTTGCTGCATTCAAGTGGGCAGCGTAACCGAGTATTATGCCCAAAGGTGTCCTTAACTCATGCGAGGTTATCGCTATAAAGTCAGATTTCATCCGGTCTAAGCGGGTGAGTTCTTCGTTGGAGCGTTTTACCTTTTCCATCAGCCGAGCGTTGTGTATAGCAACTGCCGCGTGCGCGGCGAATAATTGCATGGTGTGAACATCCTCAGCGTCATAGTCCCCTTCTGCTTTATCCACTCCTTCAAGCACGCCAATGGCGGTGCCGTGTAGCATCAACGGCACTGCAAGCAGGTTGCGGGAAAAGAAAATCTTTTCCTCTTTGGCTATGTTTTCGGCCAAGCCGCTCTCGTTCAGCACTTGAGGCTTGCCTGTTGATAGGGCCAGCCCTGCCATGCTGGAGTGGATTGGCACTTGTAAACTGTGCAGCATCTGCCATTGGTTTGGCAAAGCCGTTACAAATCTTAGGTAGCCCGATTTTTCATCATGGAGTAAAATAAAGGCCGCTTCGCTGTGAGTGAGTTCCGCCGCATAGCGGACTACTTTTTCCAAGACTGCGTGAGGCTCTAAAATCTCGCTCAGACGGCGGCTTATATCCAACAGCCGTTCAAGGTGTTGGATGCGCTTATCGGCTTCGGGCTGAGTAAAAGAAAAGTTATTCCCTTTCATGTTTTTATTATAACATCTACTGATTTCAAGTTTTCGCCGCAATTACCTTGAAAAAGGTGGTCAAGGGGGGCTTTGAGGCAGATTTTAAAATCCCTTTGCGGGATTTAAATTTTTTGCAAGGAGGCATGGTGCGATGAGTGATGGCAAAGTTCGTGTGGCAATTATCGGCGTCGGCAATTGTGCTTCGGCTTTGGTACAGGGGGTGCATTTTTACCGTAACGCCGCCGATGATGATTTTGTCCCCGGTTTGATGCACGTGAACTTAGGTGGCTACCATGTGAGCGACATAGAGTTCACGGCTGCTTTTGATGTGGTAGATACCAAGGTTGGCAAAGACCTCTCTGAGGCTATTTTCGCCCATCCAAACAATACCTACAAATTTGCGGATGTGCCCCATTTGGGCGTGAAAGTTTATCGCGGCCCCACAAATGATGGGCTGGGCAAGTACCTTTCGCAGGTGCTTCGCGAATCGCCTGAACCGGTTGACGATGTGGTGAAAATTCTCAAGGATACTGGCACCGATGTTGTTATAAACTTCTTGCCTGTTGGCTCCGAAAAGGCTACCCGTTGGTATGTTGAGCGCATTTTGGAGGCCGGTGTAGCGCTGGTGAACGGCATTCCCGTTTTTATAGCCAGTTCGCAGGAATGGGCTGAGCGCTTCCGCGAGCGCGGTTTGCCTGTCCTTGGCGACGACATCAAGTCTCAGGTGGGTGCCACCATTCTCCACCGCACTTTGACCACGCTTTTTGTTGACCGCGGCGTGCGCGTTGACCGCACTTACCAACTCAATTTCGGCGGCAACACCGATTTCCTCAACATGCTGGAACGGGAACGCCTTGAATCCAAAAAGATTTCCAAAACCGGCGCTGTGACCAGCACCCTACCTTACCAACTTGACCCCCAAAACATCCACGTTGGCCCCAGTGATTATGTGCCTTGGCTTACTGACCGCAAATGGGCTTATATCCGCATGGAAGGTACAACTTTTGGCGAAGTGCCCCTCAATGTGGAGGTGAAATTGGAGGTGTGGGATTCGCCGAACTCCGCTGGCGTGATGATAGATGCCGTGCGGTGCGCCAAGTTGGCGCTTGATCGCGGCCTTAGCGGCCCGATTATAGGCCCTTCGGCGTACTTTATGAAAACCCCACCCAAACAGTTCCGCGACGACGTGGCCCGCGAAATGACCGAGGCTTTTATTCGCGGCGAAGAGGCCGAGCAGGGGTAGCGTACCGCTTTTTTGGAGTACATGCCGCAGGTTGCCGCTCTCGGCAAGAGGCCAGCAGCCTGCGGCTTTTTGTGTGAAGCGTGGCCGGCTTTTTAGTGCATCACCGCTTCCACACGCCGTTTTGGTATTTCCACACCAACTTTTTGTCCCCGCCGGTGGTGACCACAAAGTCGTAGATGTGGTCTCCGTTGGGGTCGGTAACCTGCGCCACGGCGTTTGGTATCCCCTGCCACGGGAAGTTTGTGAGCAAATCCACCAACTTGCCGTTTTGCCATGCCAGTATGGCATATTTTTCCACGCAGTTTGTCCCCTGGGCATTGCAATGCGCCGAGGCTGCGACAATTTCGTCTTTGCCGTCGGCGTTCAAGTCCTTGGCAAATTGAATTGTGGGGGCACTCCACGAGACGGAAGTTGCCGGCTCCAAAAAGGTTTCGGTCTGCTTGTAACCCTTCCCTTTGGTGCAGAGGAAGAACAGCATAAAGCCTTCGGGGGGCTTTGCTTTGGAATTGGGGTCAAAGATTGAAACTACAGCATCCTGCCGGTGGTCGCCGTTTAGGTCAACCCCAACAGCGGCGAGGGGGTAGTTGCCTATTCCGGCGCTGTGCAGGAGGGAGTTTAGAGCGGCGGGTCTCATACCGCCGTTGAGGGCTTTGAGCAACAGGGTGGGAGCGTTTTTGAAATTGAGCCCTTTTATTGGGGCTGTCTGCGTAGAGGGCGAGATACAGGGTTTTACGGGGAAGAAAGCGCTTAGGTCGGCAGTTGGGGTTGCAAACCCCGGCGTTGAGGCGGGCGCCGGTGGGGGCGTTGGCGTGGCGGTGGGGGTAAGGGCAGCGGTGGCAGTTGGAGGCGGCGCGGTGGGCGAAGGCTGCAAGGGCGGTAAGGTCGGCGTGGCAGGCGCTCCGCCGTTGCCGACGCACCCGCTCAGCAAAGCCAAAGTCAGAAGCAGGAAAAACAGAAAGCGTTTTTTCATCGCCCGGCCCTTTTGCCTTTTAGCGGCTATTACAAGAACGGCAGGCTTAGTGAGCCTGCCGTGAATGCTTTAGTGTGGCTGGGGCGCCTGGACTCGAACCAGGATTAACGGATCCAAAGTCCGCTGTGCTGCCGATTGCACCACGCCCCAGCGGCGGTGGGATTTTATCACAAAATTCCCCAATGGTCATAGGTTGCGAATGGTGTGTTTGCACAACACATACCCGAAAAGCCCGCTTTCCCATTCCGGGAAATTCAACTATTGGCAATTTGCCGGTGAACGGGCGGCTTGGTCATTTGCGGAAGAGGTTAGAGATGAAAAACCACAGGTTTGCAGGCCGTTCTGCAAGGCGGCGCATAAAGTAAGGATACCATTCCGTGCCGTATGGCACATACACGCGTACCGGGTAGCCCTCTTTTGCCAGCGCTCGTTGGAGGTCGCGGCGTATGCCGTAAAGCATTTGGAATTCTATCGCACGCTTTGGCAAGCCCACACTTTGGGCATACTCTTTTGCGTATTCAATGCGCGCTTCATCGTGTGTTCCTATTGCCGGGATGGGCGGCCATTTGCCGTCTTCGCTAACCAATGGCGCGCCGTGCGCTTTTGCGCCGTCAATTAGCATCCGCGTTAGCCGGTCGTAGTTGGCGTCCACATCCTGCTTTTTGGGGAAGGCGATCTCCGGCGGCTCTTTGTAAGCGCCCTTGACCAGCCGGACGCGCGCCCCTTCCTCCATCAAGCGGCGCACATCGGCCTCTGCGCGCCGCAAGTAAGACTGTATGACCACGCCCACATTGTCAAGCCCTTCCTGCCGCATTTTGAAGTAAAGGTCAAGCGTGGCGTCAACCCAAGGCGAATCCTCCATGTCTATCCGCACCATAATTCCATGCTCTTTAGCAACCGAGAGGATGCGGCGCAAGTTTTGCTCGCAGCGTTCTTTGTCCAACGCCAAGCCGATTTGGGTGAGTTTGATAGAAGCGTTGGCCTGCACGTTTTCCTCATCTATTGCATTGAGCATGTCAATTATCGCTTGGGTTGCTTGCTCGGCTTCGTTTAGGTTTGTGGTTGATTCCCCCAAATGGTCTAACGTGACAAAAATGCCTTGTGAATTGAGTTCTTTGATGACGC
>JALUBW010000203.1:0-4074 GCA_027044735.1 Anaerolineales bacterium | reverse complement strand
TCTATTGCATTGAGCATGTCAATTATCGCTTGGGTTGCTTGCTCGGCTTCGTTTAGGTTTGTGGTTGATTCCCCCAAATGGTCTAACGTGACAAAAATGCCTTGTGAATTGAGTTCTTTGATGACGCGGATGGCATCCGATAATTCGCTGCCCGCGACAAACCGCGAGGCTACTCGGCGGGCGACCGACCATTTTGAAACCAAGTTTTGCGCCCAACCGGCTTTGGAAAGGTAAATCAACCATGCTCTGAGCATATCAACCTCGTTGTTGGAAAGGGTTTGCAGAGCGATTCTGGTATTTTGAATGCTGAAGAAGTTGGAGCGTTTGCTTGCTGCCTTGTGGATTTTACCACCACCGCCCTTTGGGGTAAAATTGGGTGCTTGTAGGGAAATGGTGCTTTTGACCGAAATTGCTTTTGCGCCGCCGACGCGGTTGTGCCACAAGTTAGAAACCGCGCGCTGGCTCATCCCTCGCCTCACCGCAAGTTTCACCCAATTCCCCCTGCCGTAATTTGTGGAAGTGAAAGATGCACACTCGTTATCGCACCGGCGGAACTCTCTCTGCCCTGCGGTTGCTTTCAATGTTTGCGCTTTTGGGCGCACTGTTGCTCCTGACGGTGCAACTGGTGCGCTATAGCCGTTTTCGGGCTGTTTTGCCGCCGGGGACGACCATTGGCGGCGTTCCCGTTGGCGGGCTGGATAAACAAGCCGCCGCTGAGCGGTTGACAGAAGTGTTCAACCGACCGGTTGAACTTCGCTATGGCAAAGCGCGCATTCACCTCAACCCGGCGCTAATCGGCTTCAAGTTGGATATTGACACGATGATGGCCGCGGCCGACCAGGCGCGCACCCAAACTCCCTTCTGGAAGGGCTTTTGGGATTTTTTGTGGGGGCGTATGCCGCCCCCGCAAAAAGTGCCGCTGGTGGCACATTACTCCGAAAGCCGCCTGCGTGATTACCTGAAAGACGAAATTGCCGCTCGTTATGACCAGCCCCCCGAGCCTTCTCAGCCAATTGTGGGCACGGTGAATTTCAAACCGGGCAAGCCCGGCGTGCAGTTGGATATTGACGCCGCTGTCCTCATGATAGAAAAGGCGCTTTTTTCGCCCACAAATCGGGTGGTAGAACTGCCCCTGCGCCGCGCCGCGCCGCCTTCCCCTTCCCTCCACAACCTGCGCGTGCTCTTAGAGCAAACTCCAAGGGTAGACGGTTTTGACGGCATTGTCGGCCTTTATATGCTGGATTTGCAAACCGGTCAGGAAATTTATTTTGTTACCGATAACGGCCGCGAAGTCCCCATACCGCCCGATGTGGCTTTTACGGCCGCCAGCACCATAAAAATCCCCATCATGGTTTCGGTTTTTCGCCGCGAAAAACTGCGCACAATGCCTGAGTTGGTAAAAACTTGGCTGAAGGAAATGATTGACCGCTCGGGCAACGACCCGGCAGATTGGCTTATGGAGAACGTGATTGACCGCGAAAGAGGCCCTTTGCTCGTCACCGAGGACATGCGGGCGCTTGGCTTGCGCAACACTTTCTTGGCCGGTTATTTTTACGAAGGCGCGCCGTTGTTGGCGGCTTACAAAACTCCCGCCAACCAGCGCACCGACATCACCACCAACCCCGACCCGTACAACCAAACCACCCCTGCGGAAATGGGAATGCTTTTGGCCGATATTTACCAGTGCGCGGAAGAGGGCGGTGGGGCACTCATAGCCGCTTTCCCGGGACAAATTACGCGGGATGAGTGCAACAAGATGATAGACCTCCTTTCCAACAACAAACTCGGCGTGTTGTTGGACGCGAGCGTGCCAGAAGGTACTCGCGTAGCCCACAAGCACGGCTGGGTGAGCGGCCCCGACGGCGCTATTCACTTAATCAGTGATGCTGGTATCATCTACACCCCGGGCGGGAACTATGTGCTTTCAATTTACATTTACCGCAAGGGCATCTTGCTTTGGGAGCGCGGCTCAAAGTTATTAGCCAAACTTGGCGAAGCGGTTTACAACTACTTCAACCCGCCGCAAAAATGAAATGAGCGCGCAGATCTTGCATAACGCCGCGGTGATATTTTCCGCTACCGGCTTTTACGGTTTTTTGCACTCGGCGGCGGCATCTTTTGCCGTGAAGGAGTGGGTGCGCCGCAAACTTGGTGAGTGGGCATACCGTCGTTACAGGCTGGCCTACAACGCTTTCTTTACGGCTTTGCTTGTGCCGCTGTTGAAGGTAACTGCTTCCTTGCCGGATCGGGTGCTTTATGTGCTTCGCCCACCTTGGCTCTACGTGGCGTTCGGCATTCAAATGCTTGGCTTAGCCATAGCCGCTGACGCCACTTTCCGCACCGACCTCTGGGCGTTCCTCGGCCTCAAGCCCGAAACACGCACCGAGGCAGGCAACTTGGTGGTGCGGGGTGCTTACCGATGGGTTAGGCACCCTATGTACACCGGCAGTTTGTTGATTATTTGGCTTATGCCGGCAATGACTTTGAATTCGGCTCTCTTTTATGCGGCTCTTACCGCTTACATAGTGGTTGGCGCGCATTTTGAAGAGCGTAAGTTGCTTGCCGAATACGGCGAGGATTATCGCAAGTACCGTGAGCGGGTGCCGATGCTGGTGCCGCGTTGCCCGAGGCTGCGCACCAAATTGGGGTGAATCCTACAACATTCCTCCGGAGGACGGCATGAAACCCAAAACTATGGCAATTCTCCAAACGGTTTTCGCTGCCGGGATAGTGCTGTGGTGGGCACTTTTCTTTGCATTTTTTCGGCATGACCCCACAAACACCGCCGCTTACCTTGCCTACGAAACCGCCTTCCCGCTGGCAGATTTGGCTTGGCTCACGCCGCTCTTGGTGCAGGCGGCGCGCTCCAACATCCGCGGCAGCGTCCATTCCCCCATTTGGACAGCCGCGGCCGGTGGGGCATTGGTCTTTTTGGGTGTGCTTGATTTCAGTTTCAACCTCCAAAACGGAATTTATGCCCGCTCGCTGGGCGATGGCTTGCTGAACGGCTTTATCAACGCCGCTTGCATCTTTTTCGGCCTGTGGAGCATTGCTTGGAGCAAGCGGCAGGCTGGATGAATGTGATGGGGACTTCACTTTGCACAAAACCTTGCTATTGGTGTGAAAAATGGCTATAATCCCGCACCCACAACGGTTATTGGAGCCGCTGTACTCTTGCCGCCGTGTAGGCGGGCATTTTGATTTAGGAAGGGGCTATGACCGTACAATATCTCACCCCAGAAGGTTACAAAAAATTAGTTGAGGAACTGGAGTATTTGCGCACCGTCAAACGGCAGGAGGTCGCTCAGCGCTTGCACGACGCTCTTGCTGAGGGGGGCGATTTGATTGAAAACGCTGAATACGAAGCGGCTAAAAACGAACAGGCTTTTGTGGAAGGGCGTATACAGGAACTTGAGTACATACTAGCCAATGCCCGCGTAGTTGAGGGCGGGGCCTCAGGCGAGGTTGAAGTTGGCTCGCGGGTCACGGTTGAATATGAAGACGGCACAAAAGAGACTTATACAATCGTGGGCGCGGCCGAGGCTTCGCCGCGCGAAGGTCTCATTTCCAACGAATCGCCCTTGGGGCAAGCGCTCTTGGGCAAAAAAGCGGGCGAAGAGGTTGAAGTGAATGCCCCCAACGGCAGTTTCAAAGTCCGGATTTTGAAAGTGGAATGATGCGGTGAGGGGGCACTTCCCCGCTTTGGCATTTTGCAAAAAACTAGGAGTTACGCAGTTCCCCTTGCTTTATGTCACCGCGAGGCGGTCGTAAAGCGCCAAAACAGTCTCCCCCACCGTCTGGGGGATGGCTTCGCCGCCTATGGCGGCTCGGCATGACATGAAAACGAGCGCCTGATTGACTGACAAAACTTCAGTCGTTTACCAAATCTCTCCTATCCCCCGATGAGCCGAGCGTTAGCGAGGCTCATCTGCCCCCTTCCCTCCCTTACTTCAAAGGCGGACAGGGGTCTATCAGACCCCTGTCCTACCTCCTTCAAAGGCAAAACAAGCGAAATGTTGCACTTTTAGCGCCGGCAAGGTAATTTGGTAAAGTGAGGCCATCATCCGAATTTCC
>JALUBW010000202.1 GCA_027044735.1 Anaerolineales bacterium | reverse complement strand
GAACCGTAAATCCTAAATCGCCAATCCTAAATTTTCCCCCTTCATCCTTGCGGTGAGCGCGGTGCGAGCAGTTTGACCTGCACGGTTTCTAAAAGTGCGTCTTGCAAAAAGCGGCTTGCGTTGAGGATTTCTATGCCAATGATTTCGTTCTGGGCGTTCAATTCTGCCGTGATGTTCGGTGCGATTTCCACACTGCCCGCTTCCGGCTCGTCGGAAAGGCTCAGATGCAAAATGTCCTCATTCTCGAAATATCTCAATTGCGGTGCTCTATCCTTGGACATGGACATACCTTCCTTTGCGGATTCTTTGCGTAATTTGTTGCCGTGTGGTGACATGAACCGTTACAGGCACAATCGTTTCGCCTTGGATTTCATACGGAATGACGCACAGGTGCTGACCGTGCCGTCCTACGGCAATGAACCGCCCGGTGGAAGTGTCGTAATAGCGCTCTGTTCCGTAACGCACGATTTCCTCTATGCGGGCCAACTGAAAGCCACGCAATTTGGCCCGGTATTTCAAATAGTTTGTCCATACGACTCGCATAAACCGAGCCTCGCCATTTGAGAAGCGTAAAGGGTAAGTCCTTTTTGAGGCGCGTTTGTTATGAGTATTATACAACATCAACCCTCGGTGCTGGTTACCCGCCCCGCCCATCAGGCCGAGCCGCTGGCCGAGTTGCTGCGCGCCCGCGGCTTTCAACCGGTGCGCTTCCCCACCATCGCCATCCGTCCCATTGTGCCCAACCCGGCGCTGGACGAAGCCCTGCGCGGGCTGCTCGCTTACGATTGGGTGATTTTGACCAGCGTCAACGGCGTGCGCTTTGTGTGGGAGCGGGCGAAGGCGCTGGGCGTGGCTGAGGCCCTGCGCCGGGCCCGCGTGGCGGCTATCGGCCCCAAAACGGCGGAAGCCCTGCGCCGCCGCGGGGTAGAGCCCGCCTTCGTGCCGCCGGAGTATGTGGCCGAGGCTATCCTGCCCGGCCTGGGCGAGGTGCGCGGCAGTCGGGTGTTGCTCCTGCGCGCTCTGCAGGCCCGCCCCGCCTTGGCGGAAATGATTGCCGCCCGCGGCGGCGAAGCCCGCGAGGTGCCCGTTTACGACACTGTGCCCGCCGAGCCCGACCCCGCAGGGCTGGCTGCCCTGCGCCGCGGCGTGGACTTCATCACCTTCACCAGCCCGTCCACGGTGCGCAACTTCGTAGCCCTCACGCGCGAGGCCGGTTTGAACCCCCTTGCCCTCCCCCGCAACCCGCAGGTGGTCTGCATCGGCCCCATCACCGCCCAGGCCGCCCGCGACCTCGGCTTTGCCGTCGCCGCCGTGGCTCATCCCTACACCGCCGAAGGACTGGTAGAGGCCATTGTTTCTCAAACCACAGAGAACACCGATGAGCACAGAAGACACAGAACTTTTTGAAGGAAAATTCTGTGTCCTCGGTGATGTTTTCTGTGCCTTCTGTGGTTCTTCCTCGATTCTCCGAAGGAGAGCACCCATGGCGAAATTCCCCACCTTCCCCACCAGCCGCCCGCGGCGCCTGCGCCACACCCCGGCCTTGCGGGCTATGGTGCGCGAAACCGAACTCAACCCGCGGGATTTCATCTATCCCCTTTTCGTCCGCCACGGCCAGGGCATCCGCCGCGAAGTGCCTTCCATGCCCGGCGTGTTCCAACTTTCCGTTGACCAACTCGCCGCCGAAGCCGAGGAAGTGGCTTCCTTAGGCATCCCCGCGGTAATTTTGTTCGGCATCCCCGCCCAAAAAGACCCCGTGGGGCTGGAAAACTTTGCGCCCGACGGCATCGTGCAGCAGGCGGTGCGGACCATCAAAGAGGCGGTGCCCGATATGGTGGTGGTCACCGACGTGTGCCTGTGCGAATACACCGACCACGGGCACTGCGGCCTGCTCAACGTCGGCGACCCGCGGCCCCACCCCCACCTGCCGGAAGGCTATGTGCTCAACGACCCCACGCTGGAAATCATCGGCAAGGTGGCCGTCTCCCACGCCGAGGCGGGGGCGGACATCGTAGCCCCCAGCGGGATGATGGATGGCATGGTGCAGGCCATCCGCCGGGCGCTGGATGAGGCGCAGTACGAGCACATCCCCATTTTGTCGTATGCGGTGAAGTACGCTTCGGGGTTCTACGGTCCCTTCCGCGACGCGGCCGAATCGCCCCCCAAGTTCGGCGACCGCAGTTCGCACCAGATGGACCCGGCCAACGCCGCCGAGGCGTTGAAGGAAGCCTCCATTGACATTGCCGAGGGCGCGGACATGCTGATGGTGAAGCCCGCGCTGCCCTATCTGGATGTGATTCGCCGTGTGAAGGACGCTTTCCCCGAGGTGCCGCTGGCGGCCTACAATGTGAGCGGCGAATACAGCATGATTAAAGCCGCCGCGGCCAACGGCTGGCTGGACGAGCGCCGGGTGGTGCTGGAAGCCCTGACCGCCATCAAGCGCGCCGGCGCGGATTTGATCTTGACCTACCACGCCAAAGATGCGGCGCGGTGGTTGGCCTCGGATTAGCGATTTAGGATTGGCGATTTAGG
>JALUBW010000201.1 GCA_027044735.1 Anaerolineales bacterium | reverse complement strand
CAACCACCCCCGAAACACCCGGCGCAGGAAGCGCAGGTCCACCCTCTCCTCGGGCCAGGCCAGACGGCAGATGTCTAAAATGGCCGCCCGGTGGGTGTCCAGGGTGCTCAGGCTGAGGCCCAACATATCGGCCGCGGCCTGCCGGGTCGGCTGTTCTACCAACGCCTGTAACACCTCACGCTGGCGTGGGGTCAATTGTTGCCAAACCCACGCGCAACGCCGGGCCGTCAACTCATCAGGCCATTGGGTCTGTAACGCAGCAAGTTGTCGGGGGCTGAGGCCCAACATGGCTTTCACGCCCGGAAAGTAAGCCCCCCACGGCACGAAGGGAATTTCCAGCAGACGCACCCCTTCCTCGGGGCGCACGTGCAAGCGTGCGCCATCCTTGACTGTGGGCAGCACCCGAGAGGGTGTGTAGATGTGCCACACGCGGTCGCCGGGCGTGCAATGAAGCATAGCCGCCGAGAACAGCATCAGCGCCAGCGCCCGCCGCCCCCCACTCAAACTAATGTGCAATCGGGCATCCCTTGTTTTGGCCTCACTCAGCAGGGCGCTGATGACCTGCCACACACGGTCGGTTTCCGCGACGTTGGTGATATCCTGCAAAGGACGCCCTCGGGCATCATCAATAGGCCAGGCGCGATACCGCAGCCTTTGACGACGATAGGGCGGGTAATGGGCGAACTCCTCCACCAAACGGCGGTGCGCTTTTTGGTAACGGGCATTCCCGGCCGGAAATATTGTCCATACCTCGGTAAGCGGCTCCCCTCGGGCAAGCAAGAGATCTGCTGTGAACGTCACGATTTGCGGTTGTCCCCCTAAAGGGGAAATCAAGCGGACGGTCATGTCCTTCTCCATTCTTTGTCAAACCGTATCGCCTTTGCCCAAATCTGCCAATAGCGAGGGAACGGACAATGTGTCCCCTAACGAAAAGTGGGCGTCAGGTAAAGAAGTAACAACCACTGCTGCGGACAATGGCGGCTGGTACACGGCTACTGCCTTCCCCTGAGCCCGGTAATGGCGCACCAAAGCCGTGAGCAGCCAGAAGGGCAATTTGCCCTCCACTATTACCCGCGCTCCTGCAACCGAAGGCAGCGGAAGCGTAAGGGATTCGCGGTAAGCCAACAAACTCTCTTGCAAGCGAAAGGCCACATGGTGCCATTCTCCTCGGCGGCCTTCCAGCGCCGTCACCATCTTATTCCTCCCCGGGCGTAAAGAGGGGGCCTCAAGCCACCCATATCGCACATCAAAGAGAGCCGCGGCAGCCGGCCACGCCTGTTGCGCTCCCCAGCCGTAGACCCAATTGGGCGCCCGTCCATAAATGGCCAACGGCGCCCCGCTGGGGATCTCTTGCGCCAGAATGGGCAAGTCTCGCGGTCGCCAGCGGCGATCCTCCGGATGCAAATCATCGACGCGGGCTTCCAAATCTAAGACCCGATATCCCTTCGGCGCTTGAGCGAGATGCCAGGCATGTAGCCCTTCCCCTGCCTGACGGAACAGTGTTTCCAGCCGCCCAACCAACGCCTCAAAAACCGGGCCACTCGCCCGCGCACCACGCACCAATCCCGTAATCTGCCCTCGCAGCACCGGCGCCGTCTCCCTCACCTCGTCTTCGCCCTCCAAAGCCGAAGTCAAGTCGGCCAACAAAGGGATGGCGTACGTGTCGAGCAGTTCCTCCCACGGAGAGCGGTCTGCCCCCTGAGGGAGTAGCAAGATGGCGTGCGTGGCCTGGGCAAAAATGCGCTCCAACTGCGTGGGCGTGGGGCGTCCACCCGGGTCGACCAGCAAGGGCACCATCCGGCCGCGCAAGTGGCGGGCGACGCGTTCCACAAAAGATGAAGTGTACCGATGTTTGAATCGCAGCGTACGCACCACGCCTAACGCCCCCTCGGCAAACCAGTCGCCCTCTCCATCAGGTGCAGCCCGCAGAAGATAGTGTAGCACCTTACGCCGCCGCAACGCTTGGCTCAGGCTAAAGGCGAGTACCGACTTACCACTGTGCGGCGGCCCAAGAAGGAACACCGCTGGCAAGGAATCACGCATTGCTCCTCCCAGAGGAATCAGCCCCCTCTTTCTTCACAGCGCTCCGCACCTCCGCTCCCCCTGCCTCTATGCGCCTCCCCTTCCGCTCCCACACCTCCACGAAGCCAAAGCCCTGGCTGTTCTTCGCGCCCACGCCCGCATCTAAAGCCATGCGGAAGTAGGGCTCCGGCGCGTCCAGTTCGTAGATGCCCGTCCAGCCCTTGACGATGGTGCCCTTGTAGCGGGCCACCACTAAGTTGCGGTTGCTCACCTTCACCGGCCGGAAGGCTGCGCCATCGGGCGGGATGTCCTCCCCCCTCCAGGCCCGGATCTTGCGGCGCAGGTTTTCCAGCACCAGGCGGCCGAACTCCGGCTCCTGGGGCGCATAGTAGTAGGTCTTCTTACGGCCCTCCGGGGTCCCCAACGTGCTGTACACGGTGATGGGGGAAAGGGACTTGAGAAGGACGGGGCGGCGGTAGGTGGGCGGCAGCGCCACCTCCACCGAGGTGAGTTC
>JALUBW010000200.1 GCA_027044735.1 Anaerolineales bacterium | reverse complement strand
GTAACGCAAAGACGCAGAGGAAGCAGAGACGCAAAGAGTAACGCAAAGACGCAGAGTAGGGGCGAGGCGATGCCTCGCCCAGAGGCGCAGAGAGAAATCCCAAGGTTGCCAAGAGAGGCCGCCGGACACCCAAGCAACCAGGCAACCACCTCCTCCCTTTACCCCAATCCCTCATTGCATCAATACTTACCGCTTTCTGTGTTCTCTGTAAATTTCTGTGTCCTCTGTGGTTTTCTACTTCAATCGGTGTAAATCTGTGTCAATCGGTGGATTAAAACCACCCGACAACGCCCGACGCAACGACTTTACGACGTAACGACTTTACGACCCAACGACTCACGAACTTCAACCTGCGAAATCCGCGGTTTTTTACTCAATTTCCAACCCCGCCGTTTCGGGGTCAAGGCGCTTGAGACCTACGGAATCAAAGAGCACATCCACAATTTCACGCCCATCGCGCACGCGGTGCCCGACTATCAAGCCCGTGCCCCAAAGCGGATGCCGGACGTGCATCCCAACCTTGAAACTGAGCTTGTGGGCGGGGGCAGGCTCCGGCTCCCAGCGGGCGAAGGACGAGGCGGCAGAAAATGCCTCCGCGCCCTTCAGCGGGTGGTCGCCGACCGTGAGTTCCGGCGGGATTTCTTCAAGGAAGCGCGAAGGCTCGGCAGGCTCTTCATAGCCAAAGCCGGTGCGCCAGCGTGTGTAGGTGAGAAAAAGCCTATCCTTGGCGCGGGTGATGCCCACATAGAGCAGCCGCCGTTCCTCGTCCAGCCCGCCGGGGTCTTCGGCAGAGCGCGCGTGCGGCAACACCCCTTCTACCAGCCCCACGATAAACACAATCGGAAATTCAAGCCCTTTGGAGGCGTGCAGGGTGAGCAAAACGGGCACGTTTTCGGAGTCATCCACCGTATCTTGGTCGGAGACTAACGCCACTTCCTCCAGAAATTCGTTCAGCGCGCCCTCGGGGTATTCGGCGGCTAAACGGCGCAGTTCCTCCACATTTTCCCAACGGCTTTCGTTCTCAATGGGCTCGTCGCCGAGGATGTAGGGCTTGTAACGCACGTCTTCAATGATTGTGTCCAGCAAATCCAGCGGGGAGGCGGTGAAGGCGAGTTCGTACCAGTGCTTGAGCATCAGCCCAAAAGCGGCCAAGGCGCGCAAGGCGGTGGATGAAAACACCTCGGCGTAGTCGTTTGGAGATTCGGCAATGTGGAGGAGAAGGTGCCCTGCAGAGAGCGAGGC
The DNA here is from genome assembly GCA_027044735.1 of Anaerolineales bacterium. Lineage (GTDB taxonomy): Bacteria > Chloroflexota > Anaerolineae > Anaerolineales > DRMV01 > JALUBW01. The sequence goes on along the minus strand of JALUBW010000200.1, from coordinate 1,305 downwards.
GTGGTTGGCGACGTCGCGCAATGTGGAGAGGGTGCGCGCGCCAATTCTGCGCGGCGGCACGTTGATTATCCGCATCAGGCTGACTTCGTCGGCAGGGTTGTAGGCAAGGCGCATGAAAGCGAGCAGGTCTTTGATTTCGCGGCGTCCGTAAAACCGCTGAGCACCCACAAGGCGGTATGGAAGGCCGGCGCGCAAAAATTCGGTTTCCAGCGGGCGGGATTGGGCGTTGGTGCGGTACATGATGGCAAAATCGCCGGGGCGAGCCTCGCCGCGCGCCACCATTTCGGCGATTGTGCGCACCACAAACAGGGCTTCCGCCTCTTCGTTCTCGGCTTCGTGCACCACAATTTTTTCGCCGCGCCCGCGCTTGGTGAAGAGTTTTTTGCGGTGCTTGTCTTGCTGAGGGGCGATGACCGCCATTGCGGCGTCTAAAATGTTCTGCACCGAGCGGTAGTTCTGCTCCAAAAGCACTATTTTTGCGTCGGGGTAGTCCTTTTCAAAGCGGAGGACGTTGCGGTAATCGGCGCCGCGCCAACTGTAGATGGACTGGTCAATATCACCCACAACCAAAATGTTGCGGTAATGGGAAGTGAGGCGGCGCGTCAACTCGTATTGCACCATGTTGGTATCTTGAAATTCATCAACGAGCACATACCGGTAGCGGCGGCTGTACTTTTCCAGCACTTCGGGCTGCTCGTCAAAGAGCCGCAAAGTCCAAAAGAGCAGGTCGTCAAAATCCAGCGCGTTAGCCTCAAGGAGACGCTTCTGGTAGAGAGTGTACACTTCCTTCAAGATTTTGTCGCGAAAGTCATAATCAGGAATATCCTGCGGCAAGCGCCCTTCGTTTTTGGCGTTGGAAATCATGTTGTGCATTTTGCCGGGGGGAAAGCGCCTGTCGTCAAGGTTGAGGTCGCGGATTACTTGGCGGACGAGGCGCTTTTGGTCGTCGGCGTCCATGATGGTGAAATTGGCGGAGAAGGGGAGGCGCTCGGCTTCGCGGCGGAGGATGCGCGCGCACAGGGCGTGGAATGTGCCGACGGAGAGGCGCGCCGCGTCATCACCAAGCAAGCCTTCCAAACGGCGCTTCATCTCGCGAGCGGCTTTGTTGGTGAATGTGACCGCCAAGATGTTGTAAGGCTTCATCCCAACGCTTTGGATTAGGTAGGCAATGCGATAGGTGAGGACGCGCGTTTTGCCCGAGCCGGGGCCGGCGAGCACAAGCAGGGGGCCTGCTGGGGCGGTGACGGCTTCGCGCTGGGCTGGGTTCAAATGCTTGAGGAATTCCGGTTCCATTTTTCCACCTTG
>JALUBW010000199.1 GCA_027044735.1 Anaerolineales bacterium | reverse complement strand
TTGGATGCCCTATGCACCTCATTCTCACCCACGAGCAAGCGGATTTTGATGCCCTCGCGGCGCTCACCGCCGCCCGTCTGCTGGACGGGAAGGCCGTTGCCGCTTTGCCCGTGAACCTCAACCGCAACGTCCGCTCATTCCTCACCCTCTACGGCGCGGAACTCCCCCTCACCCCCTGGCACGACTTGCCCCGCAAGCCCGTGGTCCACGCCACCTTGGTGGACACCCAAACCATGCCCTCGGTGCACGGCCTCACCGCCGAAACCGCGGTGCAGGTGATTGACCACCACCCCCGCCGCCCAAACCTGCCCGCCCATTGGCAGGTGCACATTGAACCCTTGGGCGCGATCACCACCTTCTTCGTAGAAGAAATCCGCCGCCGCGGCCTCCGCCTTTCCCCCATTCAGGCCACCCTGCTGCTGCTCGGCATCTACGAAGACACCGGCAACCTCACCTACGAAAGCACCACCCCGCGCGACGTGTTCGCCGCGGGCTTTCTGCTGGAAGGGGGCGCGTCGCTGGAAACCGCCAATGCCTTCCTTAACCCGCCGCTGACGCCCCAGCAGCGCATCCTCTACGACATTTTGCTCGCCAACACCGAAGTGCGCGCCATCAAGGGCAGCGCCATCGCCGTCGCCCACGCGCCGATTGAAGGCCTGAGCGATGAAATCGCCGCGGTGGCCCACAAACTGCACCTCACCTTGGAAACCGACGCGCTGTTCGCCTTGGTTTCGGTGCCCGCGGGGGTGCAAATGGTGGCCCGGGCCACGGGCGACCGCGTAGACCTGCCCGGCATCATGGCGCAATTCGGCGGCGGGGGGCACAAAGGCGCGGCCGCGGCGCTGGTCAAAGGCCAAACCTTGGACGAAGTGCGCGCCGCGCTGTGGCGCATCCTCCCCCAATTCGTGCGCCCGCCGCTCACCGTGGGGGAAATCATGTCGCGGCGCCCGCAAGTGCTTTCGCCGCAGACCACGGCGCGCGAAGCCGCGGAACTCATGCGCAAATTCGGCTACGAGGGCTACCCCGTGGTAGAAAACGGCCGCGTGGTCGGCCTGCTGACGCGCCGCGCGGTGGACCGCGCCCTTTCGCACGACCTCAACCTCCCCGCCTCGGCCATCATGCAGGCCGGCGACGTCACCGTCCGCCCGCAGGATTCGGTGGAGCACCTCCAGCAGGTGATGACCGACACCGGCTGGGGGCAGGTGCCGGTGGTGGACGACAAGGGCAAAATCATCGGCATTGTCACCCGCACCGACCTGATCAAGGCGCTGGCGCCCAAGCCGCGGCTGCCCTCCCTGCACAACCTCGCGGCGCAGTTGGAGGCATCCCTGCCGCCGGCGCGGCTGGCGCTTTTGCGCGCCGCGGCCCACCACGCGGAAAAACTCGGCTTCGCGCTCTACATCGTGGGCGGCTTCGTGCGCGACCTGCTCCTTTCCCGCCCCAGCATTGACTTTGACCTGGTGGTAGAGGGCAACGCCATCGCGCTGGCGCGCTCACTGAGCAAAGCCTTCGGCGGCCGGGTGGTCGCGCATCGCAAATTCGGCACCGCCAAGTGGCAAATCGCGGCCATCCGTGAGGAACTGGCTCCCGCATTGCGCCCGTACCTGCCCCAAAGCAAAGCCGATTTCCCCATCAAGCCGGAAGATTTGCCCGCCACTTTGGATTTGGTGACCGCGCGCACCGAGTTCTACACCCACCCCACCGCGCTGCCCACCGTGGCGCACGCCAGCATCAAACTTGACCTGCACCGCCGTGATTTCACCATCAACACCTTGGCCCTGCGCTTAGACGGGCGGCACTACGGCGAACTGCACGACTACTGGGGAGGCTTGCAAGACCTGCGGGAAGGCGTCATCCGCGTCCTGCACTCGCTTTCGTTTGTGGATGACCCTACACGGATGCTCCGCGCCGTCCGCTTTGAACAGCGCTTTGGCTTTCGGATTGAGGAGCGCACCCTGCAACTGCTGCACGAAGCGCGGGAACTGCTGGCAAAGGTCTCCGGCGACCGCATTCGCCACGAACTGGACGCCATGCTGGAAGAAGAACGGGGCGTCGCCATGCTCCGCCGCCTCGCGCAGTTGGGGCTGCTGGCGGCCATCCACCCCACGCTGCCGTGGGATGAGGAAACCGAGCGCAGGATGGCGCGGCTGTGGCGGGTGTGGCCGCCCGATGCGGCGGAGCGGCCCTTCGCGGCCGCGTGGTCGGGGCTGGAAGGGGCGGTGCGCGGCACGCCGTTGCGCCGGGCGGTGGCCTATGCGGCGTGGCTCATGGCGCTGAGCGAGGAAGAAAGCCGCGCCGTGGCCGCGCGTTTGGGCTTTTCGCGCCCCCTCGCGGCGGTTGTGGGGGGCGCGTCGCGGCTTTACGACCTGCGAGAGGAATTGCGCGCGGCCAAGCCCTCGGAGTTCACCTTCGCCGCGGAAAAGCACCCTCTGGCCGCGGCCTACGCGCTGCGGCTGGCCTGCGCCGACCCCGCGCTGGCAGCGCGCTTAGACAAATTTGCCTCAGCATGGCGGCACGTCAAGCCCATCACCACCGGCGACGACCTGCG
>JALUBW010000198.1 GCA_027044735.1 Anaerolineales bacterium | reverse complement strand
CCTTGGCGCCCTTGGCGTTAACCTCTCTGCGTCTTTGCGTTTGTAAATGCAAATGCCCCGATTCTGAAATTCACAGAGCCGAAGCGCGCCAGCATTTTATGTTATACTCTTGAAAATGTAGTATCAAAGTAACGAATTTTGCCCAAAACCGCGCCGGTATAAACCTGATATAGGCCATTTCCAAACAACGGGAGGAAGAAATGTCGGCCAATTCGGCCAGAGAACAAGCAGAGGCCTGGGGCATAAAACTCCGAACGAGCATTTTCGCGCCGGTGCTTACCCTTGCCGTAGAAGGCTTTGCCCCGATTTTGGACTTAGGCGGCATTGCCTTCGCCGGAGTGCGCTTCCTTTTCTCCCCGTGGGTTGAAGAAGAAACGCTTGAAACGGTAGAGGACGTGCTCTCGGATGCAGATGTGCGCGCTTCCTTCCTCTCATCCCTGTGCGAAGACCAAAGCGACAAGTGAGGTTGCAACATGGCTTTTTCATGGAGCGCATTGGCTCAAATCGGCGGCTTGCTGTTCGTGGTGCTGTTTGTAATAGTAATGCTGATACGCCGCGCCTTCGGCTCGCCCGAACCCGGGCGCGACCTGCGTCCCATCAGCGCCTTCAGCCGCCTCAGGCGCGCCGTGCTCCTCACCGTTGAATCTGGGCGTCGGCTTCATGTATCGCTTGGGCGCGGCGAAATCACCGGCGAGCGGAGCGCAATTGCCTTTAGCGGCCTAAGCGCACTGCACCCGCTTGCCGAGGCAACATCCCTGAGCGACAAACCTACAATTGTCACAAGCGGCACCGGCCCGTTGGGCATACTTTCGCGCTCAACCCTGTATAGCGGCTACCGCCGCGCCCGTAGGGCAAGCCGCTATCGCCCCACCCAAGGGCGCGTTTCCGGCCTCACCCCGTTTTCCTACGCCATTGGCGCTCTGCTGGATGCAGACCGAGAACAGGTGAGCACCAATTTCCTCATTGGTAGTTTCGGGGCTGAAATTGGCCTGTTGACCGAGCCATCGCGGACGGCCGGGGCGCTGACCGTCGCTGGCACCGACAACATCCCGGGGCAAGCCGTGGCATACGCCGCCGCCGACGAGCCGCTGATAGGTGAAGAAGCATACGCCTCGGGCGCATACACCGGCGCAGGCGGCTTGCACGGCACAAGCCTGTTCACCCAAGACCTGTTCCGCTGGCTCATCATAGCCATCATAATCGGCGGCGCCATCGCCAAACTGATCGGGAGTTAGGCATGAAAGCACCAATTGCAACTGCCGTTGCCATCAGCGTCGGCGCACTTGTGCTCCTCGGCTACTTCATCCCACTGGGATTTTTTGAGGCGCTGAGGCTGCTCTTCCTCTCATGGGCGGTTGTGCTCGCCGGTACAGCGCTGTTGGTCGGTATGGTAAACCTAAGCGCCCATCACTGGGAAAGGGTCGTAAAAAGACGGCCCGGGCGCGCCAACAGCATGTGGCTTGTGGCCGCTCTGTGGGTGACATTTGCGTTTGTGCTGGTTTTCCCACCGGCGAGCAAACAAGTGCAGGCGCTTTTCAACTATTTCCTCTTGCCTGCAAGTGTGGGGCTAATGGCGTTGCTTGCTTTCACCTTGGGAATCGCCGCGATAACCATGCTTCGTCGCCGTCCCGGGGTTTCAAGCATATTGTTTTTCGCCACAGCCGTGCTGATTTTGCTCGGTGCGGTGTACCTACCCAAAGTCGGCGCCGTGCCGGTGGTGAGCGACACCATCAAGCCTTGGATTTCCCAAGTACCGGCCGCCGCCGGAGCACGCGGTATTTTGCTCGGCATCGCATTAGGCACTACCGCCGCCGGTTTGCGAATCCTGCTCGGTGCAGATAGGCCTTACAGTGAGTAAAAAATGAGCGCAGAAATCCGTTGCCCAATGTGCGGAAAGCCCAATCCGGCAGACGCCGAAGTCTGCCAATTTTGCGGAGCGCGCCTCCGCCCTCTACACCCGGGCGAAGAACCGAAGCCCGAGGATTCCCTCGCCTCCCGGCCCATCTCCGACGAATGGGAATTGATACAGGGCGGCCAAAGCGAAGGGCAGGCCAAAGCCGAAGAAACGCCCCAAGCGGCTGAGGAAGACATGCCCGATTGGCTGAAAGAGTTGGGCGGGGAGGCAGAAGAGGAGGAAGAGGAAGAACTGCCCGATTGGCTGAGCGAACTCGGGCTGGATGAACTCACCGGAGCAGCAGAAGGACGCAAAGCCGAAACCGAACCTGCGGCAGAAGAACCCACCACCGCCGAGGCCGAGCCCGAACCCGCGGCCGCCGCCCCAGCCGAGGAACTACCCGACTGGCTGGATGAACTCGGCGCGGCAGAAGAACCCACCACCGCCGAGGCCGAGCCTGAACCCGCGGCCGCTGCCCCAGCCGAGGAACTACCCGACTGGCTGGATGAACTCGGCGCGGCAGAAGAACCCTCCACCGCCGAGGCCGAGCCTGAACCCGCGGCCGCCGCCCCCACCGAGGAACTGCCCGATTGGCTGGACGAACTCGCCGCGGCAGAAGAGCCCACCACCGCCGAGACTGAGCCCGAACCCGCGGCCGCCGCCCCCGCCGAGGAAC
>JALUBW010000197.1 GCA_027044735.1 Anaerolineales bacterium | reverse complement strand
CCTCAATCCCTAGATCCCTCTCTCTTTCTGTGTTCTCTGTAAATTTCTGTGTCTTCTGTGGTTTTCTTTTTCAATCGGTGCAAATCTGTGTCAATCGGTGGATAATATCGCCATTCGCAACTCGCAACTCCTAACAAGCGAGGAAGAGATGAGAAAAATTTTCGTTGCCACTGTACTGTTTTTAGTCGTAAGCGTGACGATAGCCGCGTGCGGAGGAAACTCGCCGCAAAACAACCAAGCGCAAGTGCAAACAGCGGTTGCGGCGACCCTCACGGCTAAGTCTCCTAACGCGCAAGCGCACACCCCAACTGTGAACGAACTGGCGGCGACCGCGGTGGCGGCTACCTTGACCGCATCCGCACCCACAACCGCTCCCGCCAGCCCCACTCCCGCGCCCACGGCCACTCCCAAGCCCACCCCCACTCTGGCAGTGCCGCCCATCACGGGCGTTTGGGTCGGCACAAGCGCCAATGCCGTGTTTTACCAATTTCCAAACGGCCAGCCTAAGGCGATTGTCACCGCGCCAAACCCGCAAGGGGCAGAAAATGTGCAAATCATTGGCCCGCACAGCCATTATGCTTGGATTTACAACACCAGCACCGAAGTGCGGACAAAGCCCTCCTTTGACCCGAGTATCCTTTTCACCACCTACGACCACCTTTCCGGCAGCCGCATTTTTGGATGGGCGCTCGGCGCGCCGAGCAATGGCAAATACTTTGCTTACTCGGTTTACGCCCCAAAGCCCAACGGCGCCGATTCCGAGTTGATCGTGGGAACATACGACATCCAAAAGGGCAACGCCCTCGCGCCGCATACGGTGCTCAAAATTCACGATGACGGCGGCTATGTGCTGAGGCCGTTTGCATACCAGTTTGCCGCGGCGGGGAAACCGACAGCGCTCTGGGTTACCGCCGAACTGACCGGTATTGGCGATGCGCCTATTGCGCCGCGGCACGCCCTTTGGCGGGTTGACCTTGCCACATTCAAGGCAACGCAAATCCTCAAAACCGACAAACTTTTTAGGGCAATTTCGCCCGACGGCACGCTGGTTGCGGTTGCCACGGCGGGCGGCAAAACCCTTTCGTGGTGGCGGCTTTCCAAGCCGCAGCCGCGAAGCGTCACCCCAATTGCTCCGGTGGCAATAACGCAGGCGGCGTTTTCGCCTTCCAACCGCTGGTTGGCATGGTGCGAAGTTAGCGGCTCGTTTGACGCGGGCTATACCTACCACCTGCGCCTGCTTGACACCACAACCGGCTCGCTCGCGGTGAACGACCAGCCGATAAACGCCGTGCCGATGCTTTGGCTGAACGATGACCTGCTTTTGCTCCAAAGGTGGGATTCGCAGAGCGGTACGGTGTTGGTATGGAGCCGCAATTCCCAATCGGTGGTAGCAACCGTGTCGGGGCACATTCTCGCTCCGGAAAGGTAAACGCCGCTGCTTGGTGCAAGTGCGGGCAAAACACTAAGAGCCTATCCAAAAATTCTTTGCGGGTGTGTCACTGCGAGGCGGCATAGCCGCCGAAGCAGTCTCCTGACCAGTAAATGGGGGATTGCTTCGCCCCTACGGGGCTCGCAATGACACCATCACGATATTTTTCGGATAGAATCTAAAATTTCTCACACGGAGGGCACAGGGAACACAGGGAGAAAGTACAATCTCCGTGTCCCCTGTGTCCCCCGTGTGGAAACCCTATATAAGATTTGTCGGCTACTTAGCGCTTCACTTTATGGAGAACCATATGGCCGTTGAAAGGTTGCAGAAAATTTTGGCGCGCGCGGGCTTAGGCTCGCGGCGCGCTTGCGAAGAGATAATCGCGCAAGGTCGTGTTACGGTGAACGGGCGCGTCGCCAAATTGGGCGACAAAGCCGACCCCGAACGCGACGAAATCCGCGTGGACGGGCAACGCATCAAAACCGCCGAGCCGCTGGTTTACATCATGCTCAACAAGCCCCGCTTTGTGCTTTCCAGCACTGTGAATGAGCGCGGCCACAAAACCGTCCGCGACCTTGTGCCCGTGCCCTACCGCATAGTGCCAGTCGGCAGGCTGGATTTGGAAAGCGAGGGATTGCTTTTGCTCACCAACGATGGCGATTTGGTGAACCGGCTCACGCACCCCCGCTACGGGCACGAGAGAGAGTATCGGGTTTTGGTGGCAAAGCGCCCCGACTCTAAGCAGTTAGAAGCCTTGCGGCGCGGTGTGGTGTTAGAAGACGGCACGCGCACCATGCCCGCTGAAGTGCGAATTGAACGCTGGCAGGGCAAGGGTGCGTGGCTGCGCATCACGCTCAAAGAGGGCAAAAAACGGCAAATCCGAGAAATGTGCCGCCTGATAGGCCTCCCGGTAGTGCGGCTGATACGCATACGAATGGGGCCGCTCAGGCTGCAAGGACTGAAAAGCGGCGAATGGCGTTACCTGACCGAAGACGAAATTGCCGCCCTGCGCCGCGCCACCAAACCATCAAGAAAAAAGCAAAAACGCGGAGGGAAAACCGATCGGGGAAAATCTGCGTAACCGAAAATAAAAAACTACAGAGATTACACAGATTAGCACAGAGGTTAACGCCAAGGACGCCAAGGG